>NZ_KV794931.1:45215-59103 GCF_001808875.1 Neisseria sp. HMSC064E01 | reverse complement strand
AGATTACTGTAAATCCAAACTTCTGGATTCCCGCCTGCGCGGGAATGACGACGGCGAAGTGTTTTTTGGATTCCCACTATCGGCATTTTATCGGCGTATTCTGCAAGCAGAAGCATCATTCCGTATAATCCCCTTAATTCCCTATCCAATATAATCGGCACATTCAGACGACCCCTTCCTACATCATGACACGACAAGCCTTTATCCTCAGTGATTGCGAATTTTCCGAATGCGGCGAAAAGCCTTATGCGCTGTTGACGGCGAATCCGACCAAGGAACACCACTATATCGCCCAGACCGAGCAGCGGCAGCACGCGCATAATCCACAGGTCAGCCCGCAGAATCAGAATGTCTATAAGCTGCCTTTGTCCATGTTCCGCGAACCGGCTGCCGCCCGACGCTCCCGCTCCGGCGACAAGGTTCGCGGCGGAAACGAAAATCGCGGGGCGGCGGCGAGTGTCAACATTATCGGCAATCTGGCGGCGAAAAACCTTTACACGCTGACTTTCGTCGAAAACACCGCCAACCAGTACAATTTGGAAAGCTGGTTCAACCGCCACGAAAGCGGCTACGAAGAAGCCTGCAACCATCTGCGCACACTGCCCGAATGCCGTCTGAAAACGGGTGAAACCGATACGGTCAAAGTTCCCGAAGCATTGTGGCGGATATTGCGGCTGAAATTCCTCGGCATCCTGCGCAATCCGCACAACCATAAAAATCTGTTCGCCCACCGTCTGCATGAGGCCGTTCGGGCGCGGCTGCCGGAGGTCGGGTTTGAGTTTGTACGCCTGATCAGCAAGCGCGATCCGAGCCGCATCGAAGCCATTATGCAAAACTACCGTTTTTCGTTTCTCGGCTATGTTGATTGGCTGGCGGGGCTTTACGGTATGTTGAGCGAAGGCGTGGCGCAGCCGTCGCTGTTCGAGCGGCTGTTTTGCACCATATTCGCCGAACCCGATGCGGTGAAAATCGAGCTGTTCCGCTATGCCGAAAATGAGGGGCTGTGCCTCTTTGGCGACAGCAGTTTCTGCCTTCAGGCTTCGCCGAAACTCATCAGCGTCGGCGTGAATATTTCGCACGATATGTTTGCCGTCGTCCACCTGCAAACCGACCGCTGGCTTGCGTTTAAAAATACTTTCCACCACGACGCACCGAAATTGGAAGGCAGGGTAAGGATTATCGACGGCGACCAAACCCAGCGGCTGATGTTCAACCGGCTGACCATCAGTCAGGCGCATGAAGCCGTGTTTGGTAGAAGCCCGAATATCGATGATTATCTTTAACGCTTGGATGATATATAGTGGATTAACTTTAAACCAGTACGGCGCTGCCTCGCCTTGCCGTACTATCTGGATTTTGGGGAATTTTGCAAAGGTCTCTATCTGTACTATCTGCGGCTTCGTCGCCTTGTCCTGATTTAAATTTAATCTACTATACACGCGCGCTTGATGTAAAGCATATTGATGCTAGACAAAAGGTCGTCTGAAAACGATTTGGCAAACCCGCTACTTTCGTTTTCAGACGACCTTGTTTGTACTCGGCGCTTAAGCCTTGTTTTGCGCTGCCGCTATTTGCACTGCCCCACTGCCGCCGGATAAACCGATACCTGCGTCTGCGTCAGGGCAAACAGGTTTTCAAGCTGCGTTTGCGCCTGGCGGTTGGCGTGATCCAAAATTTGGGCTTTGCACGCGCTGGCGAGGACTTGTTTTTTGGCTTCGTCCTGCACGGTTTTGAATACCGCCTTATCCACCGGCAAAAGGTTGAACGAGCCGGTTTGGATGTCGTACACCTCGATATTTTCCAAATCGACGCTGAGGATTTCTACAGGCGGCAGGCTGATGAGGGCTTTTCCGTCCACGATATTGACGTTGTCGGCGTGAAGCTTGTCCAAATCCAAGCCCGCCAACACTTTGCCGCGCACGATAAACAGACCGCTTTGCGAGTCCTGCCACAATCTGCGCCAGTCGCCTTTTTTCTCGGTGCGGATGATGGTATCGATGTAAAAAGCCGTGCTTTCCAAGCGGTTCATCTGCTTAATCTGCATCAAAACGCCTTCGCGCGAAATCGCTTCATGGGCGTTGTCGTTGCGGTGCTGGGCATAAAACCAGCCGCCCGCCGCTGCGAGTGCACAAAAAATAGATATTAAAATCAATCGGTAAACCATTTTCATCAGGTTAGACCCTTTTCGGTTGCGTTAAACTTATAGTGGATTAAAATTGCAATGATACGGCGTTGCCAACGCCCTTATGTACTACCCGTACACGGCGGGCGTTGCCGCCTTGTCTCATTTTTATTTTAATCCACTATAACGCCCATATTCTTTCAAATGTTCAGATTTCAAGCAAAGGTCGTCTGAAAACGCCATTTTTGTTTTTCAGACGATCTCCTATCAAAACATTACCAAAAAGTAATAAAAATCCGCTGTCAAACACAGTTTGCCTTTTGGTAAAGACAAGACTACAATCGCCTACATCCTTTCAGCCACACCACACATCATGAACACCACCGACCTGCGCCGCCGCAACCTGCGGCAATGGATAGCGGACAAATACGGCGGCCAGCAAACCCGTTTTGCCGAAGCCATCGCCATCAACCAAGGCGAATTGTCCGCCCTTCTGAAAAACAAATCCTTCGGCGAGAAAAAAGCCCGCAAAATCGAACAAGCGGCGCAAATGCCCGCCATGTGGCTGGATCAAGAACACGCCTCAGCCCAACCCGACCATCAAGAAAGACGCACCATGCCCCACATTTCCTCCATCCCCGAAATCCTCGCCGACATCAAAGCCGGCAAAATGGTCATCATCACCGACGCAGAAGACCGCGAAAACGAAGGCGATTTGCTGATGGCGGCGCAGTTCGTTACCCCCGAAGCCATCAACTTCATGATCAAACACGCGCGCGGACTGGTTTGTCTGCCGATGGAAGGCAGCATGGTCGAACGGCTCGGCCTGCCCATGATGACCCAGAAAAACGGCGCGCAATACGGCACCAACTTCACCGTTTCCATCGAAGCGGCGCAAGGCATCACCACCGGCATTTCCGCCGCCGACCGCGCCCTGACCATCCAAACCGCCGTCTCCCCGACCGCCAAACCCGAAGACATCGTCCAACCCGGCCACATCTTCCCCCTGCGTGCGCAAAAAGGCGGCGTCCTAGTACGCGCCGGACACACCGAAGCCGGTGTCGATTTGGCACAAATGAACGGGCTCATCCCCGCTGCCGTCATCTGCGAAATCATCAACGACGACGGCACCATGGCGCGTATGCCCGAACTGATGAAGTTCGCCGAAGAACACAACCTCAAAATCGGCACAATTACCGACCTCATCGAATACCGCAGCCGCACCGAAAGCCTGCTCGAAGACATGGGCAACGCCCCCGTACAAACCCCGTGGGGCGAATTCCAGCAACACGTTTACGTTGACAAGCTCTCCGGCGAAACCCACCTCGCCCTCGTTAAAGGCAAACCCACCGCCGACACCGAAACCCTCGTCCGCGTACACGAACCCTTCAGCGTCATGGACTTCATCCAAGCCAACCCGCGCCATTCCTGGTCGCTGCCCAAAGCCCTTGAGCGCATCCAGCAAGCCGACAGCGGCGTCGTCATCCTCCTGCACCGCACCGAAGACGGCGCCACCCTGCTCGACCGCACCCTACCCAAAGGCGCCAACCAAGCCTACAAATGGGACAGCAAAAGCTACGGTATCGGCGCGCAAATCCTCGCCGGCCTCAACGTCGGCAAACTGCGCGTGTTAGGCCAACCCTCCGCCTTCACCGGCCTGACCGGCTTCGGCTTGGAAGTCGTCGGTTTTGAAGAAGCAGAAAACAAATAAACCGCCCATCTGATCAAAAGGTCGTCTGAAATCCCGATTCCGGTTTTCAGACGACCTTTTGCTATAATACCCGCCAGTTTTAAAACGGAAGAAACCCATGTCCCGAATCGCCGCCCTGCCCGACCACCTCGTCAACCAAATCGCCGCCGGCGAAGTGGTCGAACGTCCTGCCAACGCCCTCAAAGAAATCGTCGAAAACAGCATAGACGCAGGCGCGACGGCGATTGAAGTCGAGCTGGCGGGCGGCGGCATCCGCCTCATCCGCGTCAGCGACAACGGCGGCGGCATCCACCCCGACGATATCGAACTCGCGCTCCACCGCCACGCCACCAGCAAAATCAAAACCTTAAACGATTTGGAACACGTCGCCAGCATGGGCTTTCGCGGCGAAGGCTTGGCAAGCATCGCCTCCGTCAGCCGACTGACCCTGACCAGCCGCCAAGACGGCAGCGCGCACGCGACCCAAGTCAAAGCTGAAGACGGCAAACTCAGCAGCCCCACTGCTGCCGCCCATCCCGTCGGTACCACCATCGAAGCCGCCGAACTCTTCTTCAACACCCCCGCGCGGCGTAAGTTCCTCAAATCCGAAAACACCGAATACGCCCACTGCGCCACCATGCTCGAACGCCTCGCGCTGGCGCATCCGCACATCGCCTTCTCGCTCAAACGCGACGGCAAACAAGTGTTCAAACTCCCCGCACAAAGCCTGCACGAACGCATAGCCGCCATCGTCGGCGAAGACTTTCAGGCGGCATCCCTAGAAATCGACAGTGGCAACGGCGCGCTGCGGCTCTACGGCGCCATCGCCAAACCCACCTTCGCCAAAGGCAAAACCGACAAACAATACTGCTTCGTCAACCACCGCTTCGTGCGCGACAAAGTCATGCTCCACGCCGTCAAACAGGCATACCGCGACGTATTGCACAACGCCCTCACCCCCGCCTTCGTCCTCTTCCTCGACCTGCCGCCCGAAGCCGTCGACGTAAACGTTCACCCCACCAAAACCGAAATCCGCTTCCGCGACAGCCAGCAGGTACACCAACTCGTGTTCCACACCCTCAACAAAGCCCTCGCCAACACCCGCGCCGACTTGACCGAAAGCGTCGGCAACGCAGGCGAAGTGTTGCACGAAATCACAGGCATCCGTCCCGCGGCAACGTCGTCCGAAAACGAGCCTAGCGAGTTCCGCCCAAACCCGACCGCGTCGTCTGAAAACATTTTCGCCGCCGCACCAAGCGCACACGCCTCTGAACCGCGCAACGCCTTCAGTTCCGGCAAAACCGCCCCCATGCCCTATCAGGCGGCACGCGCGCCGCAGCAGCGCAGCCTGTCCCTGCGCGAAAGCCGCGCCGCCCTCAACACCTACGCCGAACTCTTCAAAAACACCGCAGCCGATGAAGCCGATATCGAGTTGGCACAATTCGAACAAGCCCGCTTCGGCAGCACATCCGCCATGTCGTCTGAAATCCCCGCACGCACCTTTTCAGACGACCCCAAACCCGAACTGCCGCCGCTCGGCTTCGCCATCGCCCAACTATTAGGCATCTACATCCTCGCCCAAGCCGAAGACAGCCTGCTGCTCATCGACATGCACGCCGCCGCCGAACGCGTCAACTACGAAAAAATGAAACGCCAGCGGCAGGAAAACGGCAACCTGCAAAGCCAACGCCTGCTCATCCCCGTTACCTTCGCCGCGTCCCACGAAGAATGCGCCACCCTCGCCGACCACGCCGACACACTGGCAGGCTTCGGGCTAGAACTGTCCGACATGGGCGGCAACACCCTCGCCGTCCGCGCCGTCCCCGCCATGCTCGGCAAAGCCGACGTCGTCTCGCTCGCCAAAGACGTATTGGGAGAACTCGCCCAAGTCGGCAGCAGCCAAACCATCGAAGAACACGAAAACCACATCCTCGCCACCATGTCCTGCCACGGCTCTGTCCGCGCCGGCCGCCAGCTCACCCTGCCCGAAATGAACGCCCTCCTGCGCGACATGGAAAACACCCCGCGCAGCAACCAATGCAACCACGGCCGCCCAACCTGGGTGAAGCTGACGCTGAAAGAACTGGACGCACTGTTCTTACGCGGGCAATAAATCCGATGGAAAACAAAAGGTCGTCTGAAAACGGATTTAAGCTTTCAGACGACCTTTTAAGTAAACTAGGTTACAAAACCCAACAACATTTTGGAAAATTTGGCAGCAAGCGTAGGTTGGGTCAAGACCCAACAAAGGCTCTGATCTTTCTGTAATGTTCAATTTTCAATCTAGCCTACTACCAACAATGGGAATATTTTAAATGAATTGTTTAGATTTATTGGCATATGTCGAAAAAAGACCATTTATGTATTTGAGCGAAAAAAATATAAAAATTTTAGAAAGTTTTATAACAGGATATTATCTATGTGAAGGACTAAATGCTATACCCAGTGAAAAAGATGATATTTTTAGAGAAAAATTTTATTACTGGCTAATTGAGCAGTTTGATTTTCTTCAAACTACCCATACATGGAGAGGCCTGATTGAACAGATTGCAAAATTTGAAAATCGGGATGAGTTTGACTGTTTCTTTGATTATTTGAAACTGTTCAAAAAAAATCATGGGATTGAGCCTGCAGAACCTGAGCAAACGTAAATTATATCAAGCCCCAGCAAAACCCTTGAATATTCTACAATATTTAATTTTCAACTCTACATATCGCTCAAAAACCACCTTCATCATTAATTTATATAATTGTATTCAAAAATTCAATATAACTTGTTTCTTATACTGAGTTTTTTGCCAATATTCTTGATACATAACAAGGCAGTCATATATTATTTTGTATAAAGATTTATTTTTTCTTTTCAGCCTTTCTATAAATTTGAAATTTATAATTATTTTTTCTTCGGGCAACCAACTCAAATCTTGCATACATTCATCTAGTGCATCGTAATTAAATCCAAAATAATCCGGAAAGTATAACTTCTCACTCATAATTTTTAAAAAACTGCTTGATGTTCTTAAGCTTCCCAAATTAATATCTACAACAAGAGTATTATTCATTGCAATATTACCTCTAAAAATGCTTCATATTCATAATACCTTGTTGAGTTATGCGAATGGTTAATACACATGTTACAAATTATGATATTAATCATTATCACAATAATAAACGCTTATTGGTAGGCTAACTTTGTATTTTGCCAACTCTGCTAATAATTCACTATTGAAAATTTCAAAATTGCATTGATCTGAATAGTAAGCCTCAATAAAAATTCTAAGATCATCAGCATTATTTAATCTTAATAATTGATGATTCTTTCTAAAAAAATCTACGAATTCCTGTTCATATTCACTATCCCAATATTCTTTTGAAAATTCATTTTTGTGATTTACTACCAGACATCCATAATCTTTTATTTCCCCAAATTCATCTTCTCCTCCAACATCAAAATAGTCAGTAACTTCAAGAGAAGTCTCAAGGTTATTAACCATTTTACTAGGCTTGAAATTATCGCCAAAAATCATAATTGTAAATCTTAAATACATAAAAATACTCCTTTTATTTCATAAATTTATTATCTATTCAGAACATCTTGCCGCTCAAATTTCCCTTGCCATCAATATTTCCACTTTTAGCAAACGTAGGAGGCTGGTTCAAAACTCAACAAGAACCTTGAACATTCTACAATGTCCAATTTTCACCCCAATCTACCATCAAATCAAAGGTTTCAGACTACCTTTTAGCCTGAATTCAATCGACGCCCTCGTAGCGTGGGCTTTGCCCACGAAAAAACTACCGCCCAATCCATCTTTTAAAAACTCAAATAAAAACGTCGTCTGAAAACCCAAAACCCGGTTTTTCAGACGACCTTTCCCTTCTCTACACTACCTATTTCCTCTTCTTCAGCAGCCTCAACGCATTGCCCACTACAAACAGGGAACTGAGGCTCATGCCCAATGCGGCGATCCAGGGTTTGACGTAACCCAAGACGGCAAGCGGGACGGCGATGATGTTGTATGCGCTTGCCCAGGCGAGGTTTTGGCGGATGATTTCGCGTGTGCGGCGGGCTTGGGCGATGGTGGCGGGCAGGATGTTCAAATCGTCGTTGAGCAAGACCAAATCGGCGCCGTCTCGGGCAACATCTGCGCCTGCTGCGACGGCGGCGGATACGTCGGCTTGGGCAAGGACGGGGGCGTCGTTGATGCCGTCGCCGACCATCAAGACTTTTCTGCCCTGTTTCTGCAAGTCTTCAACATAGGCGAGTTTATCTTCGGGCGAGGCTTCGGCGCGGTAGGTGTCTAAACCGAGCGCCTGCGCAACTTGTGCGACGGCATTGGTGCGGTCGCCGCTGAGCAGGTGGGTGCGGATGCCTTGTTGTTTGAGGATGTCGAGCATGGCGGCGGCGCTGTCTTTGATTTGGTCTTCGAGCAGGAAGACGGCTTGGAAACCGCTTTGGTTGCCGAGGAATACCATGCTGCCTGCGTGTTCGATGTTGGCGGCTTCGTCAGGCAACACGCCGGCTATTCCGGCGACAAAATCGGCGCGTCCCAATGCCCAAACTTGGGTTTCTCCTTTGTAGGTCATTTGCGCGCTAACGCCTTGTCCGATGCGGTTGACGCGTTGGGAAACTATGTATTCGGGCGCAGGGGCGGGGTCGTCTGAAAGCGTGTGGTTCAAGATGGCGCGGGCGATGGGGTGTTCGGATTGTTGTTCCAGAGCTTGTGCGGCGGCGAGGACTTCTACTGTTTTCAGACGATCTAAGGGGATGATTCGGCTGACGGAGAGTTGTCCTTTGGTCAGCGTGCCGGTTTTGTCGAACACGACATCGTCGATTTGGGCGAGCGTTTCGAGGCTTTGTTTACCGCTGATTAACACGCCGTCGTCGGCAAGCGCGCCTGTGGAGGCGGCAAGCGCGGTCGGCGTGGCAAGTGAAAGTGCGCACGGGCAAGTAATGACCAGCAGCGCGACGGTAATCCACAAGGCGGTTTGTGCGTCGGCATACCATGTCCAGCCGATGAAAACGGGTACGGCAAGCAGCAGCTCGCCAAACACGAAACTGGAGGCGTATTTCTCGGCAAGCTCGGCGGCGCGGGGTTTTTGGGCGAGCGCGCGGTCGAGCAGTTTGACGATATGCGACAGGCGCGTGTTGTTGCCGGTGCGGTCGGTTCGGATAACAAGCGGGCTGCCCGTATTGAGCGTGCCTGCGGTAACGTTTTCAGACGACCTTTTGACGACGGGCAGGCTCTCGCCCGTCAGCATGGCTTCGTCCACTTCGCTCTCGCCGGACAACACCGTGCCGTCCACAGGAATGACCTCGCCGGGTTTGACGACGATCACGTCGCCCGCCTGAAGCTGTACAACCGCCGCTTCTTCAATTTCCTCGCTGTCGGGATAAGACGGAAGGCGGTGGCAGAACGCGGGGACGAGTTTCACCAGCCGCTCCGCCGCATCTCCTGCCCTGCGCCTTGCGATTTGTTCCATAAACCGCCCGCCCAGCAGGAAAAACAGCAGCATGGCGATGGATTCGAAATACATCCCCTGCCCCGCATTGACGGCAAGGCTGTAAATGCCCGCGACAAAAGTCATCACGACCGCAATCGCAATCGGCGTATCCATGCCGACGCGGCGGTTTTTCCAATCGCGCCACGCGCCGCGGTAAAACGGCAACGCGCTGTAAAACACGACGGGCAGCACCATCAAAAAGCCGCCCCAGTGCAGGATTTCCAAAAACAGCGGCTCGATGTCGCCGCCGTAAAGATAGGTCGGCACGGCAAACATCATCGTCTGCATCATGCCCAAACCCGCGACCGCCAGCCTGACGATAAACTGTTTGCGCTCTTTCTGCGCCTGCGCCTCGACTTTTTGCGCATCATAAGGCGCGGCGGTATAACCCGTTTTGCGGATTTTCAAAAGAATGTCCGACAGCGCGATTTTGCCCTCGTCCCACACCACGCGGCAGCGGTGCGTACTGTAATTCAAATCCACGCGCACCACGCCCGCCGTCCGCAAAAGCTGCTGCTCAATCAGCCATACGCACGCCGCGCAGGTAATGCCGCCCAGCATCAACACCGCCTCGCGTTCATCCCCTTCCCCGACCTCGACAAAATCCGCCTGCACTTCGGGCAAATCGTACAATTTCAGTTGCGACAACACTTCCGGCGGCGGCAATTCGGATTTTTCCGCGTCGGCGGTACGCTGTTTGTAATAATTGCCCAAGCCTGCATCAATAATGCTCTGCGCCACCGCCTGACAACCCGCGCAGCAGGTTTCATGGTCTTCATTTTCGTAGCGGACGGTCAGATGGAGGTGTTCGGGGACTTCCAAACCGCAATGGAAACAGGTTCTTTCCGTTTGATTCATAATATGTGCCTGATGGTGTGCCGGCAGGTGGTTTGCCGCTTGAAACTTGGATTTGAAATGTTTAAAAATGTAAACTTTATTAAAGTGTCGCTTTTTAGCAGGTTTTTAAAAAAATTTTACAAAATGTTCATTTTAAAACAATTTGCATATTTTTATTACTTTTATTCATATTTTTCAATAAACTATCCGCTCATCAACAGACGAACGGTTGCGTTCTGATACCGCATATCGTGCGAATTTACCGATTATTTTAATGTAAAAACGGAACTTTTTTAAAAAAGCGCACTACATTTTTGTTGACCTACCCGACTAGAAGTTGCATACTATGCGCATATTCCGTACAAACAGTGCGACAAAAAATACAAAACATTACGCTTTTACACAAAAATTTCCATTAACTTCTTACTCGGGAAAACATCATGATTGACCGCCTGCTACCTATTTTTGCCGTTATCGGCATCCTGTCCAGCGTCGCCTACCTGAGCTTGGCGGCATGGATGATTTACGAAAACGTTATGAAAAAACGCCGCCTCCTTCCTCTATAAGCGGCAACCCCTTTAAACGGCCGTTTGGAAATAAAGATAAACCCTCCCTGATTTATCTTTGTTTTCCAAACGGCCTTTATTTTCAGACGACCTTTTAAAACACGCGGCGGCAAACAATGGACAGAAATCGAAATCCGCCCCGCCGCCTTTTCCATTGAGAAACAACGGCAGTCAAAACATCCTGTTTTTATTCGGATTCATGGTTTTCAGACGACCTTTTGCCGCCGTTTTCCAACGTCCGCTCAATCATCGCTTCGCGCAAAGCGTCCAAGCCCAGACTTTTCGTCACCGAAATATTCACGCCGACGGCGCGTCCCGAATTATCCCGCAACACGCCCGCCTCGCGCACGCCATCCGGCAGCAGGTCGATTTTGTTGTACACGACAAGCTGAGGCACTTCATGCGCGCCGATTTCTTCCAAAACCACATTCACATCGTCTATCTGCCGCTCGAAATCGGGATTGGACGCATCAACGACGTGCAGCAACACGTCCGCCAAAGCTGTTTCCTCCAGCGTCGCCGAAAACGCCGACACCAGCTTGTGCGGCAAATCGCGGACGAACCCGACCGTATCCGTCAGAATCACGCCCGCCTCATGTGACAAAAACAAACGTCGCGCCGTCGTATCCAGCGTAGCAAAAAGCTGATCTTTCGCCAACACGTCCGCCTTGGTCAGACGGTTGAACAGGCTGGATTTGCCCGCGTTGGTATAACCGACGATGGCAAAGGTTTTCAGACGACCTTCCATCCGCGATTTTCGGCGTGTGGCACGTTGTTTTTTCACTTGCGCCAATTGCTTTTTCAACGCCGTGATTTTCTGCCCGATCAGGCGGCGGTCGGTTTCCAACTGCGTCTCGCCCGGCCCTTTCAAACCGATACCACCCTTCTGGCTCTGCAAATGCCCGTAGCCGCGCACCAGCCGCCCGCTCAAATGGTTCAACTGCGCCAGCTCCACCTGCAATTTACCCTCCTGCGATTGGGCGCGTTTGGCAAAAATCGCCAAAATCAGACCCACGCGGTCGAGGACGCGGCATTGCAGGATTTTCTCCAAATTGCGCTCCTGCGTCGGCGTCAATTCATGGTTGAACACCACCAAGCCGATATCGTGCAGCTTCACAGCAGCCGCAAGCTCCTCCGCCTTGCCCGTGCCGACGAAATAAGCCGTATGCGCCTTGTCGCGCTTGGCGGTTTCCCGCAACACCAGCTCGCCGCCTGCCGCCGCGACCAATTCCGCCGCCTCGTCCAAGGTCGTCTGAAAAGTCCGCTCGCGCACTTCGTTCGCGCCCGAATAATCCGCGCTCAACATCACCCCGACCAGCATCACGCGCTCGGGTTTCTCCAAAGATTTGTCGACGGGGAAAATGTTGCGTTTGGACAAGGAAAATCCTTTCGTTTTAGAAAAACTGAAAAGCGGCATCCATCAATCTGATGACTCGGCCGCTCTCTGCGCTGTCTTATTCGGCGTGCCGCACGCTCCGTTGGAGGCGTTTGTTGACGCGATTGCGTGCTGCGTCAGCATCTTACACCATCCGACCGTGAAAGCATAATCAAGAAAGGTCGTCTGAAAACCGGATTTCGGTTTTCAGACGACCTTTCGTTTGTTTAAACGGTTTGAACCAACGCTTCAGGCGGCTTGTTCGTGCATCGTGTGAAGGCGGCTTTGCGCGGGATTTTCTTGAAACCATTTCAATTCATCGCGCAGGGAAACGACTTCACCAATGACAATCAGCGCGGGACGCGGGGCGTTTTCTGCCAGCTCGGACAGGTTTTTCAGACGACCTGTCACGACGCTTTGGTGCGGGAGCGTACCGTTGGAAACGATGGCGACGGGTGTGTCGCCGCTGCGTCCGTGCGCCATCAGTTTTTCGGCGGTTTCGGCGGCTTTGAGCGTGCCCATATAGACGACCAGGGTTTGGTTGCTCAGGGCGAGCATGCGCCAGTCGGGTTGGTGGCCGTCGTGTTTGCTGTGTCCGGTCACGAAGAGCGCGCTTTGGGCGCAGTCGCGGTGCGTCAGGGGGATGCCTGCGTAGGCTGTCGCGCCCAGTGCGGCGGTGATGCCGGGGATGATGCGGTACGGGATGTGTGCCTCTCGCAAAACTTGGGCTTCTTCGCCGCCTCGTCCGAAAACGAAGGGGTCGCCGCCTTTGAGCCGGACGACGCGCAAACCGCGTCGGGCGTATTCGACCAAGAGGCGGTTGGTTTCTTCTTGTTGGACGTGGTGCGAGCCTGCGCGTTTGCCAACGCTGATTTTGTCCGCGTCTTTGCGCACCATGCTTAAGATCTCGTCTGAAACCAAAGCGTCGTGGAACACGACATCCGCCGCCTGTATCGCCTGCAAGGCGTGCAAGGTGAGCAGTCCGGCGTCGCCAGGACCTGCGCCGACCAGGACGACTTCGCCTTTTGCCGCGCCGAAGCCGTCAAGCTGCGCGGCAAGCTCTGCTTCGGCGGCATCAAGGTTGCCTTGGGCGGCGAGCGCGTTAAAACGGCTGTCGAACAGGTTTTCCCAAAAGCGGCGGCGGTTTGCCGTACCTTTAATTTTGGCTTTGACCGCGCTGCGCCATTTGCCGGCGAGTGCCGCCATTTGACCGGTGTGCAGCGGGATGAGCGTTTCGATGATTTGCCGCCACTTGCGCGCTAAAACGGGGGCGGTCGCGCCGCTGGAGACGGCGATTTTGAGCGGGCTGCGGTCGATGACGGCGGGAACGGTGAAGGAACACAAATCCGCGGTATCGACGGTGTTGCAGAGTTTCGCCCGCTGCTCCGCCGCTTGGAAAATGCGGCGGTTGAAGGCGTAATCGTCGGTGGCGGCGACGGCGAAAAATACGTCGTCCAAATCGTCCTCGTGAAATTCGCTGCCCAGCCATTCGATTTTGCCTTCGTCCGCCCACTTTTGGAAAACGGGATTGAGTTCGCGGGCGACAACCCTGACCGCAGCCCCTGCCTGCAACAGGCTTTCGGCTTTGCGTTCCGCCACTTTGCCCGCACCCGCCAGCAGGACGGGGCGGCCGTTCAAATCGGCAAACAGGGGATAATGGTTCATGGCGTGTTCTCTTATTAAGTTATCGTGCCGCCCATCTTAAAATCCCGCAGGCTTCGGCGGAAAGAATGGTTTTTGCTTATCTTATCGAATTTGGTTATATGGTGGATTAAATTTAAATCAGGACAAGG
>NZ_KV794931.1:0-45115 GCF_001808875.1 Neisseria sp. HMSC064E01 | reverse complement strand
CCGTACTGGTTTAAAGTTAATCCACTATATGTGCCGTTTCCGTTGCCGCGCGGCAAAAAGGTCGTCTGAAAACGCCAATCCCTTTTCAGACGACCCCGCCAATATAACGAAATCATCTTTGCTTCAAACAAACCATTCTTTCCGTTTTTCAGATGACCTCTTTAGAGTACCGCCTTATCCGAGTTTTGCTAAAGAGAACAATATGTCTATTCAAAACCACCACCTAGACTGGCTCGAAGCCGAGTCCATCTACATCATCCGCGAAGTCGTTGCCGAAGCGAAAAATCCCGCGCTGCTGTTTTCCGGTGGCAAGGATTCCGTCGTTTTGCTGGCGCTGGCGGTCAAAGCGTTCAAACTCGAAGGCCGTCCGCTCAAGCTGCCGTTCAAGCTGCTGCACGTCGATACGGGACACAATTACCCCGAAGTGATTCAGTTCCGCGATGAAACCGTCGCGCGCACGGGCGTGCAACTGGTGGTCGGCAGCGTCGAAGATTCCATCAAAAAAGGCACGGTCGTCCTGCGCCGCGAAACCGATTCGCGCAACGCCGCGCAGGCGGTTACACTGGTGGAAACCATTGAAGAACAGGGCTTTGACGCGCTGATGGGCGGCGCGCGGCGCGATGAGGAAAAAGCGCGGGCGAAGGAGCGGATATTTTCGTTCCGCGACGAATTCGGACAATGGGACCCGAAAAGCCAGCGTCCCGAACTGTGGTCGCTCTACAATACGCGGCTATTCAGCGGCGAAAACATGCGCGTGTTCCCCATTTCAAACTGGACGGAACTCGACATCTGGCAATACATCGCCCGCGAAAACCTCGCGCTGCCGCCGATTTATTACAGCCACAAACGCGAGGTCGTCGAACGCGGCGGGCTGCTCGTCCCCGTTACCCCGCTGACGCCGAAACGCGAAGGCGAAGTTTCCCAAATCCGCGACGTGCGCTTCCGTACCGTCGGCGACATTTCCTGCACCTGCCCCGTAGCCAGCACCGCCGCCACGCCTGAAGACATCATCGCCGAAACCGCAGCAGCCACCATTTCCGAACGCAGCGCCACGCGTATGGACGACCGCGTGTCGGAAGCGGCGATGGAAGAGCGCAAAAAGGCGGGGTATTTTTAAACCAATCATCCGAAGGACATGTAGCAACATTTATATCTGAATGTTTCCATATAGAAGGTCGTCTGAAACCGATTTCAGACGACCTTTTATTGATACAAATCTAAAAAAACTATTTGCATCACACATGAACTTTAACCAAACAACGCCCCGCACCCTCGCCCAAAGCGAGCGTTTGATTCCGACGCCGAAGCCGCGCCATCCCCCTTTTTGCCTTCGGTTTTACCGCCCGTCCCGATTCCCGTTTACCCGCTGTACGCAGGATAACGATAAAACTGAAACAAACAATGAGTGTTATAATAAGTAAACCGACACACCCGACAGGTCGTCTGAAAAGGAGTAATCGACATGCCCCGACGCGTCTTTATCGTACACGGTTTTGAAGGCAATCCGCACGGCAACTGGTTTGACTGGCTCTCGGCACAAGTCCGCGCCGCAGGCTTACAAGCCGACTCGCTGGCAATGCCCAATCCCGAACGTCCGACGGTTTCTTCGTGGCAGTTTGCCCTTGACCAATTCATCGGCAAACCCGACGAAAACACCTTTCTAGTTGGACACAGCCTAGGCTGCATCACCCTTCTGCACTTCCTCAGCCGCCAACAGCCTGAAAAAATCGGCGGCTTGGTACTGGCGGCAGGATTCGCCGAACCCCTGCCCCTGCTGCCCGCCCTCGACGGCTACATCAAAGGCGCCGCGCCCGAATTCGACATCCTGCGCAAAATCCAAATGCCCAAACACTGCATCGTCTCCGACGACGACACCCACGTCCCACCCGAACTGACCCTGAACATGGCGGACAAACTCAAAAGCCCCGTCACCCACATCGCCCAAGGCGGGCACCTGATGGCATCCGACGGCTTCACAGAACTGCCGCAGGCTTGGGAAGCCTTAAAACCGATGCTGGAAGCCAAAATCTGACCCGAACGCATCAAACACCCATCCGTACAAACCTGCATACCCGTTCCCAAACACAATCCGGTCCGAAACATCCAGACGGACACCTGAGCCAGCCGACAAGCCTATTCAAACGAAGCCTTTGAGTTTCAATAAAATCCGGCAAACCCACCCTGAAACCATCCTCGAACGAAACCCCAAAAACACACCGCTTCCCATAAAAAAGGTCGTCTGAAAATGCTTCATGCTTGTTTTCAGACGACCCTTGATTTGAAGTTTCGGTGTTTTGTCGGATTATGCTTGCCGTTCACTCTAGCTGCGCTTGCCACTTTCAGGTGCTTCAATGGGTTCATAGACAAAAATTTTAACGTTTTCAATATGATTCAACGCCTTTTCAATGCGCGTGCGTACTTCATTCCAATCCAATCCGCCCAACCCTGCCCCCAGCGGAGGAATGGCAATGGAACGAATATTGTTTTCTTGAATGACTTTTACCAAATCAATCAATCCACTTCCGATATCTTCAATACGGCTTTTCCCCCGCCAATGGCGCTTGGTAGGAAAATTGATAATCCATCTTGGCAATACCAGTTGCCCTGTTTCAAAAACAAACATTTTGCCCGGCTTTAAAACTTCTTGTTTACACGCTTGCTGATACGCCTTGAAATTCTCCGGATATTTATTTTTAAATTGCAACGCAATGCCACGCCCCATAACACCAACACAATTTACGGCATTTACCAAAGCTTCGGCATCGCTCTCGAAAATATTGCCCGTTGTAAATTCAATCATGATCAATCTCCGTAATACAAAGCAAGCGCAGCTTGCGTTAGGGGGTGCGCGGCGGTCCAACAAAACAATTTGCGTTCTTTATATGGATTTTCAGACGACCTAAGTTTGAGATTTTAGCATTTTTTGGATTACACCTGCGGCTCGCCCAAACCGCGCTTATTTACCCAGCCGTTTCAACCGTTTGGCAGCATCTTAATTGCCTGACACTACGACACGACAGCAGTAGCGGGCGCCTTTTTTCAGATGACCTGCTTGACTTTGCCTCTCAAGGGTTTACAGTACGGTCTCGGATATTTTCTACAATCTAGATGAAATCCTGCAAGCATTTATGTTTCGACATTTGGGCGCATCGTTGGCGTTGAAGTGTTGCAGCGGTTTGTCGGATTTCACGATATTTGCCCACAGAAAGGAAACCCTATGGAAACCCTCACGCTTCATATCGACGGGATGACTTGCGGCGGTTGCGTCAAAAGTGTTACCCGCATTTTGACCGGCATCGACGGCGTAGCCAAAGCCGAAGTCAGTTTGGAAAACAAAAATGCCGTTATTGAATTCGATCCGGCGAAAACCAATGCGGCGGCGTTGATTGACGCGGTGGAAGACGGCGGATACGACGCGGCTTTGTGATTGCTTGCGAAAAGGTCGTCTGAAAACGGATTCTGGTTCATATAGAACCGAATCAGCCGTTTTCAGACGACCTTTTTTTACGTTTTCGCCGGATATAGCGGATTAAATTTAAATCAGGGCAAGGCGAGGCAACGCCGTACTGGTTTAAAGTTAATCCACTATAAGCAAAACAAGATTCCGTCTCGGCGGAGGTCGTCTGAAAATGAAACCTGCTTTTCAGACGACCTTATAACCAAAACTGATATCTGCCGAAGCAAACATTATTTCCGCTTTTTATTCTTTCAAGATAAAGTGCTTTTCAATCGCTGCCTGTTCATGTTTTGTGTTTTGCGTCCTTATCGGCAATGAATCGGGCGAATTGTTTTCCGAATTTTTCAGGAGTATCGAATGAATATCCGCATAGTGTCGCTGGCTGCCGCTATTGTCCTTTCCGCCTGTTCGCCCAAGTCCGAACAAACTGCCGACAAGGCGGCGACTCCGGCGGCAAACGGTAAGGGCATGACGCTTTTAAATGTATCTTATGATGTGGCGCGGGATTTTTATAAAGAATATAACCCTTTGTTTGTGAAAGAATATCGATCGAAACATAATGGCGAGACGATTGAAATCCAGCAGTCTCACGGCGGCTCCAGCAAGCAGGCTTTATCTGTGGCGAACGGTTTGGCGGCGGACGTGGTCACCATGAATCAGACTTCCGACATCGAGTTGCTCGAACAAAAAGGTTTGGTCAAATCCGACTGGGCAAAACGCCTGCCCGATCAAGCCGTACCTTACACCAGCACGACGGTTTTCTTGGTTCGCAAAGGCAATCCGAAGCAAATCAAGGATTGGAACGATTTGACCAAAGACGGGGTAAAAATCGTACTCGCTAACCCGAAAACTACGGGCAACGGCCGCTATGCCTTTTTAGGCGCATACGGCTACGGTTTGAAGGCGTTTGGTGGAGATGAAGGCAAAACCAAGGAATTTGTCGCTGCTTTGCTGAAAAACACGCCGGTATTTGAAAGCGGCGGCAGGGCGGCAACGACGACGTTCAGCCAGCGCAATATCGGCGATGTTTTGATTACTTTTGAAAACGAGGCAAACCATGTCAGCAAAAAACTGACTCAAGATCAATTTGAGATTGTTTACCCAAGCTACACGATTTTGTCGGAAACGCCAGTTGCCGTTGTAGACAGCGTGGCGGATAAAAAAGGCACGCAGCAGGCAGCGCAGGAATATCTGTCTTACCTCTGGAGCAAACCCGCCCAAGAGCTTGCCGCCAAACTTTATCTGCGTCCGCGCGACAGCGAAGTCCTCGCCGCACACAAAGCTGATTTTCCGGATATCGAAACGTTCAATCCGAATGAAAAATTCGGCACATGGCCGGAAATCATGAAGAAATATTTTGCCGACGGCGGTTTGGTGGATCAGCTTTCACCCAAACGCTAAAAAACGCCTTGCGCCCTACCCGCTTCGGCTGATGAACAAACGCAAATAGCCCGAAACCTTTTGTCAATCAGGTTTCGGGCTGTTTTATTTTTGAATGGGCAGCATCTTTTCAGACGACCTTGTCCATCAGACTTGGCACATCATTTCACACACGGATTATCCAAAACGGCCGAGACCTTTTGTTCGGCTTTGTTCATATAGGTCATGCGGACTTTTTTGCCTTTGAATTCTGCTTCGACGACGGATTCCAGCGTGGCGACATCTTGGATGAAGCCGAACTTTTTGTCTTTTGCGGAAATGAATTTAACCGGTTTTTCGCGGAAGATTGAGTAGAAAGACACGCCTTTATTATCTGCGGTCACGGCGCATTGCGTTTT
This sequence comes from Neisseria sp. HMSC064E01, assembly GCF_001808875.1. Lineage (NCBI taxonomy): Bacteria > Pseudomonadati > Pseudomonadota > Betaproteobacteria > Neisseriales > Neisseriaceae > Neisseria > Neisseria sp. HMSC064E01. The sequence continues at coordinate 39,880 of NZ_KV794931.1, read as the reverse complement.
GCTGTCGGTCGCGATAACGGAAGAAAGCGTATGGGGCTTGTGGGTACGGTCGGCGAAGGTGGTGTAGGAATCATACGACCCGAAGCTGGTTCTTAATGTGAAGGTATTGCCAAGCCATTCATAGCTTGTCCTGTCTTTGGGAAGATTTTTTTCGATGGCTTTTTTGCCTGCGTAGAAAGAGCATTCTTGGGTTTTGTGGTTACAGACTTTTCTGACGCTGAACTGTTTGTTTGGAGAAGTGATGACGGTTTCGGCGGCAAGGCTGTTTGCACTTGCTGCGGCGAGCATACAGCTTAGAAGAAGTGAGCGGATGGGAAGGGACGGTTTCATTTTGTTTGGTGTATCGGTTGGTTTTTAATATTGGTTGAGCGGGTTTGAATGCAATGGCGCACTCAATATGCCTGCGGCGGAATGACTGCCGATATGTTGATTTCAATCTATCAAACAAATAATCCGAAGGTCGTCTGAAACTGCTTTTTGGCGTTTCAGACGACCTTTATTTGCTTTCACGGCGCGGATTTAGCGGAAGAAGTCGCCCATGCCTGCGGGCAGACCTTGGGTGAATGCGCCCATGGTTTTGTTGGTGGTTTCTTCAGCTTTTTCAGAAGCGGCGTTGATGGCGGCGAGCACCAAATCTTCAAGCATTTCTTTATCGTCTGCGGCTTCTTGAATCAGGTCGGGGCTGATTTCGAGTTTGCGGACGACGTGGGAACAGGTCATCACGACTTTAACCAAGCCGTTGCCTGCTTCGCCTTCTACTTCGGTCTCGGCAAGTTTCGCTTGTGCTTTTTTCATGTTTTCCTGCATTTGCTGCGCCTGTTTCATCAGGCCGCCTAATCCGGCTTTTCCGAACATATTTAAAACTCCTGTGGTTGAATCGTTAAGGTTATGGGTTTATACCGTTTTGGTGTCTAAGGGTCGTCTGAAAGCGGGTTGATGGTTTTCAGACGACCTGAATGTTTATGTATCCGAATGGAAACGGAAATTCTCGCTTGCCGTTATTCCGCTTGCTCCGCCAGTTCCAAAGAGTCGGGCTGCCATTGGGCCTCGAAAACTTTTAAAACCTGACGCGCGGTTTCGTCGGCTTCGAGCAAATCCTGTGCCTGTTGCCTGCCTTCAAGTTGGAGGCGTTGGCGGCGCATGGTCGGGGTTTCCCAGCCGGCATCGTCGCGCCACGGTTCGGTTTGCAATTTCAACTGGATGCCGTAGGCTTCGGCAAGCGTGTTTTTGATTTTGTCGAGCCGCTCTTTATTCGCGGTCGCGCGGGCTTCGTCGGTCATCGACAGCATCATCAGATGGCTGCCTGCGTCATAGTGCGTCCATGCGGCGTGTTGCGCCAGCATTTGCGCGGCACCGAGCTTGCGGGCGAAGTGTCGGACGATTGCCGCCCAGTTTTCAGTGGAAAACTCGGGCAACGGGGCGAACTGCGTGCCGTCTTCGTCGTCGCTGTCTTCTTCGGCTTCCGATTCTGCTTCTGCCGTATCGGCAGGAACGGCGTGTTCCCAATCTGGCGGCGGAGGCATGTCTGCGCTGTCTGCTACGGGATAGTCATGCTCGGGCGAACCGTAATCGTAGAAAGGCGCTACGGGGGCTTCATGCGCAAATGCTTCTGCTTCTGCGGCTTCAGCGATTGGGGTCGTCTGAATTGGGTTTGTGTTGTCAGGGTTTTCAAACGACGTATCATTCAAGAAAACATCGGTTTCGTTGTTTGCTGCCCCGTAATCGGAAACTTGGTTTTCAGACGACGTTTCAGCTTGAGGGGTCGTCTGAAACGGCATTTCTGCTTCGTTTGCGGACGGAAGGTTTGCCTCTGCTGCGTCAGAGGTCGTCTGAACGCTCTCCGCCTCCGCTTGCACAGGCGTGTCCGTTACGGTTTCTGCTTCGCTCGGCGCATCTTCCCAAGGTGGTACGTCGTTGTTTTCTTGAGTTGTAACCGGTTCGGCAACCTTGTTTTCAGACGACGTTGCAGGCGTGGAGGTCGTCTGAACGGGCGGTTTGGCGGCTTCAGACTGGGGAAGTTGCAAAGGCTTTTTTGCGGTGTGGACACCCGTTTCGGCAGAATGCAGCTCGGTATTTTCAATATGTCCGCCAACGTCGTGCGCATCCGCTGCCAGCGGCGCAAACGCAAGCATACGCAGCAGGGTCATGACGAAGCCGGCGTATTCGTCGGGCGCAAGGCTCAAATCCTGTTTGCCGTGGATAGCACATTGATAATAAAGCTGGATTTGTTCGCCGCTGAGTGCCTGGCTCAGTTGCAACAGGGTTTCGCGCTCAGGGTCGTCGTGTGCCAAAGCGGAAGGAACCGCCTGTATCAAGGCGAGGCGTTGCAATAGCATGGCAAGTTCGCTCAACGCGCTGTCAAAGCCGATGGCGCGCGCTGCCATTTCCTGCGCTTTTGCCAGCAGGGCTTCGCCGTCCTGGTTGACGATACCCGCCAGCAGTTCGTACAGATATTGCTTGTCCACCGCGCCTATCATTTGGCGGACGTCTTGTTCGGCAACGCTGCCCGAACCCATGGCGATGGCTTGGTCGAGCAGGCTCAGGGCATCGCGCATCGAGCCTGCGGCGGCACGGCCCAAGAGTTGCAGGGCGGCGGGTTCATAGGCGATGTTTTCGTTGTTTAAAACATGGGCAAGGTGGTCGGCAACCTGTTGCGAAGTCATGTTGCGCAAGACAAATTGCAGGCAGCGGCTCAAAACGGTAATGGGGACTTTGTGCGGATCGGTGGTGGCAAGGATGAATTTGACGTGTTCGGGCGGCTCTTCCAGCGTTTTCAGCATGGCGTTGAACGCGCTTTTGGAGAGCATATGCACTTCGTCGATGATATAGACTTTGTATTTGCCGGCGGTCGGCGCGTATTGGGCGTTTTCCAATACTTCGCGGATGTTGTCGATGCCGGTATTGGAAGCGGCGTCGATTTCCAGCAGGTCAACGTAGCGTCCGGTGTCGATTTGCGTACAGCTTTGGCACACGCCGCAAGGCTCGCCGTGTTGCGCGTTTTCACAGTTCAGGCTTTTCGCCAGAATACGGGCGATGGTGGTTTTTCCGACCCCGCGCGTGCCGGTCAGCAGGTAGGCATGGTGCAGGCGGCCTTCGTCCAGCGCGTTGCGCAAGGCTTTGACGACGTGTTCCTGACCGACTAAATCGGCAAAGGTTTTCGGACGCCATTTGCGGGCAAGAACTTGATAAGCCATAAGGTTTTCTCTGCTGGAAATAAATCGGAAGGTCGTCTGAAAAGTGGGTGAACGCCTTTCAGACGACCTTGAAAGATGCTTGGTATTTTAGCATTTTTTTGATTTTTATTAAGGATTTTCTGTCTGCATATCGGTAATGGCGTGTGTACAAATGTTAGAATGTTACAAAATTTAAAACAACCTTAAGAACAAGCCGCCATGTCTGAAATCATCTTACGCAATCGTTCCGCATCCATGCAGATAAACACCTTGGGCGCATATGTAGACAACTTGGTTTTACAAGGTCGGGAAGTGTTATTCCCGAAAACCAGCGTCCAAGTCGGTACGGATACAAAATTACGCGGCGGGATGCACGTCTGCCTGCCGCAGTTCGGACCGGACAGTAAAAACCATTTGGCGCAACACGGTTTCGGCAGAACCTCCACTTGGCAAATCCGTTATCAAAACGAATCGGATGTCGGCTTGAGATTGATCAGCACGGCAAAGGGCTACGAAAAAGTCGAATGGCTGCTGGATTACAGCCTGCCGAACGAAAACGAAGCGGTCGCCACACTGACCGTTTGCAATTACGGTGATGCGCCCGTGCGCACTTCGCCCGGCTTCCACCCCTATTTCCCCGCCGTCGGCACCCAATTCGATTTCGACGGCGCGCCCTACGATGCCGACTATATCGCGCACACGGAATTTGTCGCTTCGCCGTCAGATACACATGTTGCGTTTGACGGAATGAAACTCGACATCCGAACTCAAAATCTGCCCGTTTACGCACTCTGGAGCGACCGCAACGGACAATACACCTGTGCTGAGCCCACCGCCGAAGGAAACGCATTTTTATCGCCTGCGCGCGGCGGACAGTTTGTTTCCGGACATGGCAAAAAGCATTACGGCATGAAAATCCGTTTGATTGCTTGAGTTTTGTTGGGTTTGTAGTGATTTTCTCAAATCCACGGGCGATTTGAGCGGCTCTATTTTTTACTATCGTGAATTTGAGTTCTCAAATAAAAAACCACCTTGAAAAAGGTGGTTTTTTGAGTATTACAAACCGTTGTTGTTGATTGCATTGGCGATATCACGCACGGCGGTAACATACATTCGGCTGTTGTTATACTGCCAAACCGTATAGAAATTATTTAGACCGAGATAATATTCAAATACACCCGGACTGGTTTCCAAACTGAATAAAACGGCTTTCTCATTGTCGGCAACCGCTTTTTGCGGCACCACGCCCATTGCTTTGAAATCGGCAACGGTACGGTTCAATGCGGTTTTTTCATCAATGATGGCTTTTAAATCAGGCGTAATCGTCAGATTGACGGGAACAATCATTTTTCCGCCTGTTTTCCAGCCGTGTTGTTTCATATAATTGGCAACAGAAGCGGCAACGTCGCCGATATTGTTCCAAATATCGCGGTGTCCGTCGCCATCATAATCGACCGCCCATTTGCGATAGCTCGAAGGCATGAATTGCGGCATACCCATTGCGCCCGCATAGCTGCCTTTGAAATCAAAAACGTTCTCTTTTTCTTCTTTCGCCATCAGCAAAAGCTCAATCAGCTCGTTTTGGAAAAACTCGGCGCGGCGCGGATAATCAAAACCCAAGGTACTCAAAGCATCGGCGACACGGAAGCTGCCTGTGTTTTTACCGTAGTTGGTTTCAATGCCGATAATCGCCACAATCAGCTCGGCAGGTACGCCGTATTTGCGTGCCACATCATCGATAACGGCACGGTTGGTAGCGTAAAACTGTTTACCGCCGTTAAATTTCGTCGCACCGGAGTTGCCTGTACGGAATTCATACCAAGGGCGAGAAGTGGACGGGCGGTACATGATGTTGATGATATTGCCCTTGTAAACCACGCCATTGAAGAAGTTTTGCAACTCAGCTTCCGTAAACTGCTTTTTCGCCGCTTCATAACGGATAAACTGGCGGACATTGGTATTGGCATTAAAGCCGCTGCTGGCAACCGATTCCGCAGCAGAATCAAAAGCAGGACGCTGGTTTTTGCTTTGATTAATCGGCTCAACCGTTTTACCGGACTCAACGTTTGTTTTGGTTGTATTGCAAGCAACGAGCAGCAACGCGGTTGATATTGCAATAGAAGGAATAAGTTTTTTCATATCTGGATTTATAGTAACTAAAGAAGCAGTCTTATTATGTAAAAAGGTCGTCTGAAAGATGGTAGGAATATACATTCCATTCCCTTTCAGACGACCTTTTAAGACTGTCTATTACTCGGCAGCTGCAACAACAGCAACGGTAATCGCAGCAACAGCGTCAGTGTGCAGAGCCACTTCAACTTCGTACTCGCCTACGGCTTTCAGAGGACCGTTAGGCAGGCGGACGTTGGATTTTGCGGCCTCAACGCCTGAAGCAACAATCGCAGCAGCGATGTCGGCATTGGTAACAGAACCGAACAGACGACCGTCCACACCGGCTTTTTGAGCGATAGTGATGGTTTGACCGTCCAGTTTTTCTTGACGTGCTTTAGCATCGGCCAAGATTTCGGCTTGTTTGGCTTCCAATTCGGCACGGCGTGCTTCGAATTCTTTCATGTTGGCTTCAGTAGCGCGTTTGGCTTTGCCGGCAGGAATCAGGAAGTTACGGGCATAACCGTTTTTCACGGTAACGATGTCGCCCAAGTCGCCCAAACCGCCGATTTTCTCTAACAGAATAATTTGCATGATTTAAACTCCAAAATTATTTGTGTTGATCGGTGTAAGGCAACAGAGCCAAGAAGCGTGCGCGTTTGACTGCAGTAGCCAATTGGCGTTGGTAATGCGCTTTGGTGCCAGTGATGCGGGCAGGGATGATTTTGCCGTTTTCAGAAATGAAGTCTTTCAGCAAATCAACTTGTTTGTAATCGACTTCTTGCATTTTTTCAGCCGTAAAGCGGCAGAATTTTCTACGTTTGAATGATTGACGAGCCATTGTCGTTTAACCTTTATATTCTTTAATGTTCTGTATGCGGAGTATCGGTCTTGGGAAGCGTTTGCTGCGCTGTGCGAGAAAGCCTTCTGCTTCTACCATCGTATCTTGCCGATACTGCCATTCTTCAGCCTGCTTACCTAAAATACGCGCAGGAATTTCAAAACTGACCAGGCATTTTTGCCCGTTTTCTTCCTGCCAAGATTCATGTTTTAACATAATATCCAAAACAGGGATTCCTGCCGGCGTATATCTCAAGGGTTCAACCTTGTAAATCAGGGCGGTAAGCTTTGTAAGATTATCCAATCTTATTCGGCTGCTGCAACTTCTTCAGCTGCACCGTTTAGCAAGTTTTTTGCTTTTTCGCCGCCCAGCATAGGAGAAGCTTCGGTTACAGCATGTTTTGTTTTGATGGTCAGATGGCGCAGTACGGCATCGTTAAAGCGGAAAGCGGTTTCCAGCTCTTCAACTACTTCAGGAGTAGTTTCGATGTTCATCAAAACATAGTGTGCTTTGTGGATTTTGTTAATCGGGTAAGCCAGTTGACGGCGACCCCAGTCTTCCAAGCGGTGGATTTTGCCGCCGGCTTCGGCAATCATGGTTTTGTAACGTTCAACCATAGCAGGCACTTGCTCGCTTTGATCAGGATGAACGATAAACACGATCTCATAATGACGCATGTTATCTCCTTATGGATGATTAAATACAGCCTTTTGCCATGCGAAAGCAAAAGGCAAGGTTGAAAGCGTCGGATTATAACTGAAATCCAAGTCTGCTACAAGCACACAATGCTTTCTGAAAAATATTCCATTTTCAGACGACCTCGATCTTCCCTCAATCATCCTTACCTATATCGCCATAACATTGCAGATGCAGTTCAACATTACTCCCCTGCCAAACACAGGCAACAGCGCATCCATTAGACAACAGAGTCGTCACCCCATGCCAATCCGAGCATCCGCATACCTGTATTTCCTTTTTTCCATCCGCCACAAATCGATAGCCAACCTTGCGCATATCCTCAGGAAAATTTAAATCTGCCGCCTTCAACAGCGCCTCTTTAATGCACCATAACCGATAAAATTCTTCCTTATCCCAGTTGACGAATGCCAAGTATTCCTGTTCCCTCTCGGTGCATACCCACTCCGCCAACGCCTGAAAATCTCGGGGACGGATTTTCTCAACGTCCACACCGGCGGACAGATTATTCGGCGTACACAACACCGCAGCAATGCCGTGACTATGACTGAGTGAAACAATTGGATGTTTTGCTTTTTGTTTCAGGGCGCGACTGACTTTCCAATCTATTCGTTCCGACAATCGTGGGGATTGGGCTATTCTCTGCCTATCATGCCAGCTTAAAGCGTCATCACAATAAGTTTCGGCAAGTAGCTCATCCCCAAGCAGGCAATACAGATGCTTCTTCATCAAACACCCAAACAAAATTTTCTAAAACCAAAACGAGCCGGCAGCATATACCCACCGGCTCATTTCAACACATTGCAAGCATTAAGTTGCCATTCAAATATAGACAGTTAGACCAAATTACAGCCAAACCATAATTTGGTCCTCACCTATTTTTTTAATGCAAGCTTCCTTTCAAAACCACTCGACTGTTCCAAGTGGCAACATGGCACTCATACTCATCGCCGCCAACGGTTTTTTTGTCAAAGTAGCTGACTAAGTGTACGGATTTCGCGTTTTTCTCTACCGCAGTGCTTTGGAAACGCTTAACAGTGCTCAAGAAAGCGCGTTGGCAGGACTCTTCCGGACTTTTACCGACCATATTGGCGATTTGACGGGATACCAAAGTTTTATTACCTGTGCTGCCGTAAGAAACTTTAATATTAGGATTCAGAACAGATTTGGCTTCAGCGGAATTCAATGCAACACTTGCTTTACACATATAAATATCATTTTTTCCTTTGCCATTCACTTTACGCCCTTCACCTGCGCTACGGCATGCTCCTGACGCTTTAGCATGTTGCTCATGAGACGAAGCAGAGCCTGAAGCTCCAGCAGAAGATTGTGATTGGTTATTGGCACATGCAGAAATGGCCAATACTGAAGACAAGGCAATTAGATAAGAAAAACGGCGCATTTCAATTACTCCCGAAAGTAGTTTGTAAACAAAGATTACGATTTGTTATTGTAATGCATTGCTGATTTTCTGATAAGAGATAAGTCATCCCTCTTTTACAAAAAAACATCCATGTTACGCCACTTCAAATTTCACAAAGCAAGTTGCATAAAATTCCTCTTTCAGACGACCCCATAATCCTCAATACATATAAAATCATCTGAAAAATAGACAAACTTTATCATCAGCCGTTAGACTTCCAAGATTATTTCACGGATGCCCTTATGAATATCTTAATTTCCAACGACGACGGCTACCTAGCCCCCGGCATCGCCATTTTGGCACGCGTTGCAGCCGAATTTGCCAATGTCCGCGTAGTTGCACCTGAACGCGACCGCAGCGGCGTCAGCAATTCTTTAACGCTTGACCGTCCACTGCAAATAAAAGAAGCCTCAAACGGCTTTTACTATGTCAGCGGAACCCCCACCGACTGTATCCATGTCGGACAACACGCCCTACCCGATTTCAAACCCGATTTGGTCTTATCCGGAATAAACAATGGCGCCAACATGGGCGATGACACGCTCTACTCAGGTACAGTCGCCGCCGCAACCGAAGCCTACCTGATGGGCATTCCCGCCATCGCTTTTTCATTAAATGACTCACGGGGTCGTTATTGGGAAACCGCTGAAAAATCCGCTTGGATGTTGCTAGAATATTTGTTAAAAAATCCTCCTAAAGAGCCTATCTTGTGGAATATCAATATCCCCGCAGTCATGCCTGAAGACATACAGGGCATTAAAATTACGCGATTGGGCAGAAGACACCACGAGCAAAGTATCGTCCCCATGCACAATCCGCGCGGAGAACCGATTTACTGGATAGGGCCGGTCGGCAACATTTCCGACCAAGAGAAAGGCACTGACTTTGGAGAGTGCGAAGCAGGATTCATCACCATCACCCCCCTGCAAATCGACCTGACAGCCTACAACCAACTCCAAAACGTCAGCGAGTTTTGGCAAGGCATAAAAGCCTAAAATACATAAACCTTTTCAGACGACCTACTACGCCAAACAGGTCGTCTGAAATCAAACCTGACAAGAAGAAGATAAAACGGTTCATACCTGCTATCCGCAAGATTTTCAAACAGGTAAACCAGTCAAAATCAGGCACTTTAACAGTTACTAACGGCTGCAATACTTGAGAACAGGGCATATTTTTATTATGATATGTCCCAATAAAACAACAACCCGATATAAAGGTCATCCAATCATGTTGAAAAAAACCGCATTTTACGCAGGCTCGGCAGCCCTAGCACTCATCCTCAGCGCATGCGCCAGCCAACAACCTGCACCCGTCGTCGTAGGCAATTCCGGTAACCATTCCGGCTCCGCAAATACAGCCTCCAACAATCCATATGGTGCAGCGCCTTACGAAAATAATGCGGCCAACAACGACACCCCTTACACGCCACCTGCATACACTCCTCCTGCTGCCAGCAGCTACCCTTCCGGCTCTACTGGCGGCTCTTACACGCCTTCTTACGCACCGGTGGACATCAATGCCGCAACGCATACCGTAGTACGCGGCGATACCGTTTATAACATTTCCAAACGTTATCAAATTACGCAAGACAACCTCCGCGCATGGAACGGCTTGGCAGACAACACCATCAGCGTCGGACAAACTCTCCGCGTCAAACCAAACGGATACAGCGCTCCGGCTGCAACTGCCTCAGTTCCGACACCTCCTCCAACACAAAGCGCCTCTGCCAAACCTGCTCCTGCACCGCTTAACACTCCGACCGTTTCCACAGGCGGTACCCGTACCGTCAGCGGCATCACATGGCAGCGTCCGACCGTCGGCAACGTCATCGGCAACTTCGGCGGTAGCAACAAAGGTGTAGATATCGGTGGCACAGCCGGTCAACCCGTCGTTGCAGCAGCGGACGGCAAAGTCGTCTATGCCGGTTCAGGCTTGCGCGGCTACGGCAACTTGGTCATCATCCAACACAATTCATCTTATCTGAGCGCATACGGCCACAACCAACGCCTGCTGGTTAACGAAGGACAACAAGTCAAACGCGGTCAAACCATCGCAAACATGGGTAATACCGATGCCAGCCGTACGCAACTGCATTTTGAAGTGCGCCAAAACGGCAAACCGGTCAACCCTGCAAACTACGTTGCATTCTAAAATCAATGCCATACAAAACCGCCCCGATTGGGCGGTTTTTATTTTTAAATACAAAAATCAACCTACCTAATTCACAACAATATTGACTTATATTGAATTTCTCCCGTCAACACACTCTTACAATCAAACTTATTGCCGTCTCCCGTATTTTTCAGACGACCTTCAAGACATTTCCGTCTTTTTGAAATCTTTCCCAAAGCTTTTTCAAGGAGTCATCATGCAACAATACACCCTAGATCCCAAAGCCTTGCTCGGAGGCATTATCCATAGCGATATCGACCAAGAAATTGTCCAACTCTCCCTGCAAAAGGACAATGAAATCCCCGATTATCAAACCGATGCCATTATTCTCCTGCTGGTTCTCAACGGCAGCGCCCAGATCATTACCCAAACCGAAACACTCTCTACTGAAGGACTTCAAGTCGTCCGCCTTGAGCCCAATGAAACCCACAGCATACGCGCCCTAGAAGATCACACCAACATACTGGTCATCAAGCAGATTACTTACGCTTCAGGCCTTAATAAGAAACTGCGTTTCGGAAAATGTTGTCTGTAAAGAGGTCGTCTGAAAACCAAGAAAAATGGTTTTCAGACGACCTTTTCAACATTCACCCTAACTGCTGCTTAAAAGGAATGTGGAATCAAAGTTCCAACACAAGACAGCTCGATTCCATATTCCTGCATCCCTACTTTATCCGTCTGTATTCAGCAAAAAAGGTCGTCTGAAAAATTTCAGACGACCTTTCATCAATCAAAATCAACTCAACGATTATTCAGGTGCTTTTTCTTCGCGGGCTGGAGCTTCGACCAAAGCCTTGATAGACAGACGTACGCGGCCGCGGTCATCCACTTCCAATGCTTTCACATTCACAACCTGACCGACTTGCAGGTAGTCGCTGACGTTGCGCACGCGCTCGTGGGCGATTTGGCTGATGTGTACCAAACCGTCTTTGCCCGGCATCACGCTGACGATGGCGCCAACGTTGTTGTCGAGGATTTTAACCACAGTACCTTCGTACACTTTGCCCACTTCCACTTCGGCAGTGATTTCTTCGATGCGTTTTTTCGCAGCATCGCCGGCTTCTTGAGTGGTTGCGGCAATAGTGATGGTGCCGTCTTCCGCAATATTGATTTCAGTACCGGTTTCAGCGGTAATCGCACGGATGGTTTCACCGCCTTTGCCGATAACGTCGCGGATTTTGTCTTGGTTGATTTTCATGGTGAACAGACGCGGAGCGTGAGCGGACAGCTCTTGCGGACCTGCCACGGCGGCTTTCATCTGTTCCAAGATATGCAGACGCGCGTCTTTGGCTTGCGCCAAGGCAATCTGCATGATTTCTTTGGTAATACCTTGGATTTTGATATCCATTTGCAGCGCGGTCACGCCTTCAGTCGTACCGGCAACTTTGAAGTCCATGTCGCCCAAGTGGTCCTCATCACCCAAGATGTCGGTCAATACGGCGAATTTGTTGTTGTCCAAAATCAGACCCATCGCAATACCGGCAACGTGCGCTTTCAAAGGCACACCGGCAGACAGCAAGCTCAAGCAGCCGCCGCAAACAGAAGCCATAGAAGACGAACCGTTTGACTCGGTAATCTCGGAAACAACACGCATGGTGTAGCTGAATTCTTCAGGAGACGGCAATACCGCAACCAGTGCGCGTTTTGCCAAGCGGCCATGTCCGATTTCGCGGCGTTTCGGTGCGCCGACGCGACCCACTTCTCCAGTAGAATACGGCGGGAAGTTATAATGCAGCATAAAGCGGTCGGTGTATTCGCCGGAAAGTGCGTCAATAATCTGCTCGTCGCGCGAAGTACCTAAAGTCGCTACGGCAAGGGCTTGGGTTTCGCCACGGGTAAACAGGGCAGAACCATGTGTACGCGGCAATACGCCGGTTTGGATATTCAGCGGACGGACGGTGCGGGTATCGCGACCGTCGATACGCGGTTGACCATCCAAAATTTGGGTGCGGACAACGTCGGCTTCCAAATGTTTGAAAATACCTTTAATTTCGTTGGCAGCCAGAGTATCGGTTTCTTCGGTAATCAGCGCATCTTTTACTGCACTCCAGGCTTCGTCCAATTTGGCAGAACGCGCTTGTTTTTGACGGATTTTGAACGCTTCTTTAATGGCTTCGCCCGCAATTTCGCGTACTTTGGTAACCAATTCTTCATTGGTTTCAGGCGCTTTCCAATCCCATACTTCAGGGTTTACTTCGTCGGCGAACTCGTTGATGGCGTTAATCGCCACCTGCATTTGGTCGTGACCGTAAACCACGGCACCAAGCATCACGTCTTCAGGCAGGATTTTGGCTTCGGATTCCACCATCAAAACGGCTTTGGATGTACCTGCAACCACCAAGTCCAGCTTGGATTTCGCCAATTCAGCTTTGGTCGGGTTCAATACGTACACGCCGTTTACATAACCTACGCGCGCAGCACCAATCGGACCGGCAAACGGTACGCCGCTCAACACCAGCGCAGCAGACGCGCCGAGCATGGCAGGAATATCGGAATCGATTTCAGGATCAACGGAAACCACCATCGCAACGATTTGGATGTCGTGGTAGAAACCTTCGGGGAACAGCGGACGGATAGGACGGTCGATCAGACGGCTGGTCAGGATTTCTTTTTCGCTTTGTTTGCCTTCGCGCTTAAAGAAACCTCCGGGGATTTTACCTGCGGCGTAAGTGCGCTCAAGGTAATCAACAGTCAGAGGGAAGAAATCTTGACCTTCCTTGACTTCTTTATTAGTAGTTACAGCAACCAAAACAACGGTGTCGCCCATCGATACTTTAACAGCCGCTGCCGCTTGACGCGCGATTTCGCCGGTTTCCAAAGTAACGGTGTGATTGCCGTATTGGAAGGTTTTAACGTGTTTATTGAACATTTCGTTCCTTTCAGAATGCCGCACGCTAAAACACTAATAATGCACACTAAAAGTGAGAATGTGCATAGTTAGGGTTTCAGGTGTGCGGCGGTTGGTAAAAACTATATTTTTCAGACGACCTTAAACGGTCAATCCAAACGCGCATTATAATAGCAAATGTAAGTAAATCCAAGCATTCATGACAGCAAAAGGTCGTCTGAAACGCGCTTCCGTGTTTCAGACGACCTTTCATTAATCATCAATATCTTACCACTCAAAACCGGCGTTTCAATTTGCAGGCTTGAAGGATATGGACTGCAAGCTCCTCCACCGATTTATCCGTCGTATTGGTAAACGGAACGCCGTGGCGTTTGAACATATTTTGCGCATCGGCAACTTCGCTTCGGCAGGTATCGATTTTGGAATAATTCGAATTCGGACGGCGTTCATTGCGGATGGCTTGCAGACGCTCGGGCTGAATGGTCAGGCCGAACAGCTTATCTTTATAAGGCTTCACCATGCGCGGCAAGTCGGTAGACTCCAAATCATCGGGAATCAACGGATAGTTGGCAGCGCGGATACCGTATTGCAGGGCAAGGTAAAGGCAGGTTGGCGTTTTACCCGAACGGGACACGCCCATCAATATTACATCGGCTTCCTGCAAGTTTTTATCGCTGACACCGTCGTCGTGGTTAAGTGAAAAATTGACCGCCTCCATACGCGCATCGTAACGCTGGGTATTGCCGATACTGTGGTGCCCTTGCGTAGCGGCGACCGCCTCAGTATTGAGTTCTTTCTCCAAAAGCCCAAGAAAAGTTTCGAAGAAATTGATATGGAAAGCATTCGACTTTTTAATCATTTCTCGGATTTCGTCATCAACGACACTGACAAAGGCAATCGGGCGCAAACCGTTTTCTTCGGCGTTACGGTTGACTTTCTCAACGACGGCACGCGCTTTTTCAGGCGTATCGATAAAGGGATAGGTGTGGCGTTTGAATTCAACGCTGCCAAACTGATTCAGCAGAGCCTCACCGATATTTTCAGCGGTCAAGCCGGTACGGTCGGAAATATAAAACACATGGCGCGGGGCGGTCATTCGGTTATCCTCTAAAATTTAAAATGTTTGCAGGCGGTCATCATAGCAGCTGCAACCTCCTAAATAAAGGGAATACATTCAAATTACACCCAACTACACCGCAATTAAACCACCCATCAAACGCATTTTTATTTTAATAATTTAATTATTTTAAAATTTTATACTCGTATAAAACCTTTCCACCCCCTACCACTCAGTCATTAATCTATTTCAAACCTTATGTTTTACAAAGAAATAGATACTCGGAATATCAACTTTCTCATCGAATTTCATTTGACTACACGGCTGCAGACCGCAATTTTTCAGACGACCTGCAAATCACTCAGGACAGAAAAAGCATGACAGCAGCCGTTTGAATCGCTTAAAATAACAAAGCGTATTCGTTTCTTTTTTAACATATCTTGGATTGGACACACAAATGGCTGACAACTACGTAATTTGGTTTGAAAACCTGCGTATGACTGATGTTGAAAGCGTGGGCGGCAAAAACGCCTCCCTAGGTGAAATGATCAGTCAGTTGACTGAAAAAGGCGTCCGCGTCCCCGGCGGTTTTGCCACTACCGCCGAAGCCTACCGCGCATTCTTGGCGCACAACGGACTGAGCGAGCGTATCTCCGCCGCATTGGCACAACTGGATGTGGAAGATGTCGCCGAACTGGCGCGCGTCGGTAAAGAAATCCGCCAATGGATTTTGGATACGCCCTTCCCCGAACAACTGGATGCTGAAATCGAAACAGCATGGAACAAAATGGTTGCAGACGCAGGCGGCGCGGACATTTCCGTTGCCGTCCGTTCTTCTGCAACCGCCGAAGACCTGCCCGACGCATCGTTTGCAGGTCAACAAGAAACCTTCCTGAACATCAACGGCTTGGAAAACGTCAAAGTAGCCATGCATCATGTATTCGCTTCTTTGTACAACGACCGTGCCATCTCCTACCGCGTACATAAAGGCTTCGAACACGACATCGTCGCCCTCTCCGCAGGCGTACAACGCATGGTGCGTTCCGACAGCGGCGCGTCCGGCGTGATGTTCACCCTTGACACCGAGTCCGGCTTCGACCAAGTCGTTTTCGTGACTTCATCTTACGGTCTGGGTGAAAACGTCGTACAAGGCGCGGTCAACCCCGACGAATTCTATGTATTCAAACCCACGCTGAAAGCGGGCAAACCTGCCATCCTGCGCAAAACCATGGGTTCGAAACAAATCAAAATGATCTTTACCGACAAAGCAGAGGCCGGTAAATCCGTGATGAACGTCGATGTTCCTGAAGAAGACCGCAACCGCTTCTCCATTACCGACGAAGAAATCACCGAGTTGGCACACTACGCGCTGACAATCGAAAAACACTACGGCCGCCCGATGGATATCGAATGGGGCCGTGACGGCTTGGACGGCAAACTCTACATCCTGCAAGCCCGCCCTGAAACCGTGAAATCCCAAGAAGAAGGCAGCCGCAACCTACGCCGCTTCGACATCAACGGCGACAAAACCGTATTGTGCGAAGGTCGCGCCATTGGTCAAAAAGTCGGTCAAGGCAAAGTCCGCTTGGTAAAAGACGCATCTGAAATGGATTCCGTGGAAGCAGGCGACGTACTCGTTACCGACATGACCGACCCGGATTGGGAACCGGTAATGAAACGCGCTTCCGCCATCGTTACCAACCGCGGCGGCCGTACCTGCCACGCCGCCATCATCGCGCGCGAACTGGGTATTCCTGCCGTAGTCGGTTGTGGCGACGCAACCGAATTGCTAAGCAATGGCCGAGAAGTTACCGTATCCTGTGCCGAAGGCGATACAGGCTTTATCTACTCCGGCCTGCTGGACGTACAAATCACCGATGTTGCCTTGGACAATATGCCTAAAGCGCCTGTCAAAGTGATGATGAACGTCGGCAACCCCGAACTCGCATTCAGCTTCGCCAACCTGCCGAGCGAAGGCATCGGCTTGGCACGTATGGAGTTCATCATCAACCGCCAAATCGGTATCCACCCGAAAGCCTTGTTGGAATTTGACAAACAAGACGATGAATTGAAAGCGGAAATTACCCGCCGCATCGCCGGCTACGCCTCTCCGGTCGACTTCTACGTCGATAAAATCGCCGAAGGCGTGGCAACATTGGCCGCATCGGTTTATCCGCGTAAAACCATCGTCCGTATGTCCGATTTCAAATCCAACGAATACGCCAACTTGGTCGGCGGCAGCATTTACGAACCGCACGAAGAAAACCCGATGCTGGGCTTCCGCGGCGCAGCGCGTTATGTAGCCGAAAGTTTCAAAGACTGTTTCGCCCTCGAATGCAAAGCCTTGAAACGCGTCCGTGACGAAATGGGTCTGACCAATGTCGAAATCATGATTCCGTTCGTCCGCACTTTGGGCGAAGCCGAAGCCGTCGTCAAAGCCTTGAAAGAAAACGGTTTGGAACGTGGCAAAAACGGCCTGCGCCTGATCATGATGTGCGAACTGCCGAGCAACGCGGTATTGGCGGAACAATTCCTGCAATACTTCGACGGCTTCTCCATCGGTTCCAACGACATGACCCAACTGACACTCGGCCTCGACCGCGACAGCGGCTTGGTGTCCGAATCGTTTGACGAACGCAACCCTGCCGTCAAAGTGATGCTGCATTTGGCAATCTCCGCCTGCCGCAAGCAAAACAAATACGTCGGTATCTGTGGTCAAGGTCCGTCAGACCATCCGGACTTCGCCAAATGGCTGGTTCAAGAAGGCATCGAAAGCGTTTCCCTGAATCCGGATACCGTCATCGAAACTTGGCTGTATTTGGCTAATGAGTTGAATAAATAAGCTTTTTATCAACATTGAACAATCCCCCGATTGGAAACATTCGGGGGATTTTATGTAATAGGTGCTACATCAAACATACCTTACCGCATCGATCATCAAACCATACGGGGTCGTCTGAAACACATGATTTCAGTTTTTCAGACGACCCTCCTTAGATATATTGGATTAACTTTAAATCAGGACAAGACGACGAAGCCGCAGATAGTACAGATAGTACGGAACCGATTCACTTGGTGCTTTAAGCACCTTAGAGAATCGTTCTCTTTGAGCTAAGGCGAGGCAACGCCGTACTGGTTTAAAGTTAATCCACTATAAAACCTTTATCGTTATTTAATGTTACGACCAAAAAGCCAAAAGGTCGTCTGAAAATTTTTCAGACGACCTTTTCTCAAGCTAACGCTTCAAAATTTGATCAGTACCAACCGCGCAGCTTCATTGCTTTTTCAACGCGGCGGATACTCATCATGTAAGACGCAGTACGCAGGTCCACGTCATACTCTTGCGCCAGATTCCAAATATCGCGGAACGCGCGGCGCAGGACGACGGTTTCTTTTTCCTGAACTTCGTCAAATTCCCAGTAATAGCCTTGCAGGTTTTGCACCCATTCAAAATAGGAAACGACCACGCCGCCGCAGTTTGCCAGAATATCGGGGACGACCAACACGCCGTTTTGACGCAGGATGGCATCGGCTTCGGGCGTAGTCGGGCCGTTTGCGCCTTCGACCACGATTTTGGCGCGAACTTTGCCTGCGTTTTCGGAAGTCAGCTGGTTTTCCAGCGCGCAAGGGGCGAGTACGTCCACATCCAGCGCCAAGAGTTCGGCGTTGCTGATTTCTTTGCCGTAGCCCGCTTCATTGGTAATGAAGCCTTTTTCTTGGAACTCTTTGAACAGGGCTTCCATATCCAAGCCGTTTTCGTTGTAGATGGCGACATCAACGGTAGAAACGGCAACGACTTTCGCGCCGGATTGATGCGCGTAATAGCCTGTGTGATAGCCCACATTGCCGAAGCCCTGAATGGCGTAGGTTGCGCCTTTAACGTCTTTACCGAGTTTTTCCAAAGCTTGGACGGCAGCAAAGTTCACGCCGTAACCTGTCGCTTCGGTACGCGCCAAAGAGCCGCCAAATTCAACCGGTTTGCCGGTGAACACGCCGGGTGCGGATTTTTTAACGACGTTTTCGTAGGCATCAACCATCCACGACATGATTTTGCCGTTGGTGTTCACATCGGGGGCGGGAATATCGATTTTTTCGCCGATGAGCGGAGAAATGGCTTCGGAATAAGCGCGTGAAATGCGTTCCAACTCTGCTTCTGAATAATCGCGCGGATCCAAAGTAATGCCGCCTTTGCCGCCGCCGTAAGGAATACCCGCAACGCAGCATTTGATGGTCATCCAAATCGACAGGGCTTTGACTTCGTCCAAATTCACATTGGGATGAAAACGCACGCCGCCTTTGTAGGGGCCGACGGCATTGTTGTGTTGCGAACGGTAGCCGGTGAAGGTTTTGACCGTGCCGTCGTCAAGTTTGACGGGGAAGCTGACTTCCAAAACGCGTCTTGGATTTTTCAGGATTTCATAAACCGCGGGATCGGCATTGAGTCGGTCGCAGGCGGTTTTGACCTGTTTGCGGGCGATTTCGAAAGGATTAAGGGTTTCTTTTGCTGCGGATTGGGACATTGCTCTTCCTTCTCATGTCGGATTGAGGTTTAAAGACTTTGCAGCTGTAACTATAACCAATTTCCAAATGAAATGTAATAGCATGTAGTCGGTATTTTCAAAGTTGATTAATTTATATATGGATTTATTTTCAGACGACCTCTGAAACCTGCTTCTTTCGTTGCTTAATATTTTTGCCACAACCGATTGTTCAAATTGAAGCCTTTGTTTTTCAAAAACTCATCTAAAATTTTTCTTGATTGAATGTCAGGCTTGAAAGCAGCAATCCTTGCATACGATATTCGATAATATTGTTAACAATCTCCCAAAATTGATGACTTGAAACCATGACTTATCAAACATGGAAAAGGTCGTCTGAAAACCATGTTTCCGGTTTTCAGACGACCTTTTTGAACCTCATCGTTTACCGTTCGGCGGTGCTGCTTCTTTCGGCTTGCTCTTCTGCCGCTTCATACGCTTCCACAATTTTCTGCACCAGCGGATGGCGGACGACGTCTTCGCTGGTGAAGGTGTGGAAATACAGCCCTTCTACGTCGCGCAGTTTTTCGCGGGCGTCTTTCAGGCCGGATTTGACGTTGCGCGGGAGGTCGATTTGGCTGATGTCACCGGTGATGACGGCTTTTGCGCCGAAGCCGATACGGGTCAGGAACATTTTCATTTGTTCGGGCGTGGTGTTTTGCGCTTCGTCCAGAATCACATACGCGCCGTTGAGCGTGCGGCCGCGCATGTAGGCGAGCGGGGCGATTTCAATCAGGCCTTTTTCCATCAGTTTGGTCACGCGGTCGAAGCCCATCAGGTCGTAGAGCGCGTCGTAGAGCGGACGCAGGTAGGGATCGACTTTTTGCGCCAAATCGCCGGGCAGGAAGCCGAGTTTTTCGCCTGCTTCGACGGCGGGGCGGACGAGGACGATGCGCTCGATTTGGTGTTTTTCCATGGCATCGACGGCGGCGGCGACGGCGAGATAGGTTTTACCTGTACCGGCGGGTCCCAGCCCGAAGACGACGTCGTGGTTCAACAGCGCGCGGATGTAGCCGTTTTGGCGCGGGGTACGCCCGCCTATGCTGCCGCGTTTGGTGCGGAAATAATATTGTTGGTCGTGATGTTTTTCTTCGTGTTTCTCGTCGGCGGTTTTGGCTTCGACGGCAACGAGGCGGATGGCGTTGTCGTCCAAATCGCCTTGTTCGGCGGCTTCGGCGAGCGCGAGCAGGGCGCGGCGGCCGGCGTGGGCGAGTTCGCCCATGAAGGTGAAGTGTTCGAAGCGGCGGCTGATTTGGATATCGAGGGCTTTGCCCAAGGCTTCGAGGTTGCCGTCGAGCGCGCCGCAGAGGCGTTGGAGGACGGTGTTGTCGATGTCTTCAAATTGAAGATGGACGGTATGGGTCATATCTTGTTTCCATGATGATTAAAGGTCGTCTGAAAGGTGCGGGATGCTTTTCAGACGACCTTTCGGTGTTATTTGTTTTGCGCTTGTTCGCGAAGCTCGCGGCGCAGGATTTTGCCGACGTTGGACTTGGGCAGTTCGTCACGGAACTCGATGTCTTTCGGCACTTTATAAGCGGTCAGCTCGGTACGGCAGAATTCGATGAGTTCTTCTTTGGTCAGGCTCGGGTCTTTTTTGACGACGAAGACTTTGAGGGCTTCGCCTGTTTTTTCGTTGGGCACGCCGATACAGGCGACTTCCATGACTTTATCGTTGTGCGAAACGACTTCTTCGATTTCGTTCGGATAAACGTTGAAACCGGAAACGACGATGAGGTCTTTTTTACGGTCAACCAGTTTCAGCCAGCCTTTTTCGTCCATGACGGCGATGTCGCCGGTTTCCAAAAAGCCGTGCGCGTCTATGGTTTTGGCGGTTTCTTCGGGGCGGTTCCAATAGCCTTGCATCACTTGCGGGCCGCGCACCCAAAGTTCGCCCGGCTGTCCGATGCCGACTTCTTTGCCGTCCGCATCGCGCAATTCGACTTCGGTGGAGGGAACGGGCAATCCGATGCCGCCGCTGTATGCTTCGATATTGAGCGGGTTGCAGCACACGCCGGGGCTGGCTTCGGTCAGGCCGTAGGCTTCGACGATGGGCGTACCGGTAATTTTTTTCCATTTTTCGGCGACGGCTTTTTGAGTCGCCATGCCGCCGCCCAAAGTCAGGCGCAGATTGGAGAAATCGACGGCGGCGAAATCGGGTTGGTTGACCATTCCGTTAAACAAGGTGTTCACGCCGATGAAGACGCTGATGCGCTCTTTTTTAAGCTCGCCGATAAAGCCTTTCATGTCTCGCGGGTTGGTAATCAGAATGATTTTGGAACCGGTATTGGCGAAAATCATCAGGTTTACCGTCAGGGCAAAGATGTGGTAAAGCGGCAGCGCGGCGATGACGGTTTCTTTGCCTTCGCGCAGTTGGAATTTAATCCATTCTTTCGCCTGAAGCATATTGGCGCAGATGTTGCCGTGGCTGAGGATGGCGCCTTTTGCCACACCGGTCGTGCCGCCCGTGTATTGCAACAGCGCGGTATCTTCGCGAGTCAGGGTAACGGGGCGGAAGGTATGCGCCGCACCTTCTTTCAGGGTCGTCTGAAAAGGGATAGCGCCGGAAATGCGGTATTCGGGCACCATTTTTTTGATTTTGCGCAGCACGAAATTCATCAGCGTGCCTTTGAAGAAGCCGAACATTTCTCCGACAGAAGCGACGATGACGTGTTTGATTTGCGTGCGCGGCAGCACCAGCTCCAGCGTGTTGGCAAAATTTTCCAAAACGATGATGGTGGTCGCGCCGCTGTCTTTCAACTGATGCTCCAGCTCGCGCGGGGTATAGAGCGGATTGGTGTTTACCGCCACCAGCCCCGCCTGCAGGATGCCGAAAAGCGCAATCGGGTATTGCAGCAGGTTGGGCAGCATAATCGCCACGCGCTCGCCGCGCGGCAGCTTCAGGACATTTTGCAGATAGGAGGCAAAGTCTTGCGCCAGCTTGCCGACTTCGGCGTAAGTGAGCGTTTTGCCCATGTTTTGAAACGCGGGTTGATGCGCGAATTTTTCAACGCTTTGACGGAATACGTCGCTGATAGAGCTGTATTGCGTGATGTCGATTTCGGTATTGACGCCTTGTTCGTAGCTGTTGAGCCAGAGTTTTTCCATATAAATAATCTTATTTCGTTGGTTTTATGGTTGTCTTGAGGTCGTCTGAAAAGGCAGGAAAGTAGTTTTCAGACGACCTTTTATCTTTTTTATTCAAGAAGTAATAATGACGGGCTTGTCGGTGGACATGATAATGCCGCCGCCCAAGCAGACGTCGCCGTCATACAGCACGGCGGATTGACCGGGCGTTACCGCCCATTGCGGTTCGTCGAACACCAGCTCGACCGTTTCATCATCGAGATAACGCAATTCGCAGGGCGCGTCCGCCATGCGGTAGCGGGTTTTGCAGGTGTAGCGCCCTTCTCTCGGGCATTCGGGCAGCGTGAAACTCAAATCGTTCATGACAAGGCTGCGGGTATAAAGCAGCGGATGGTCATGACCTTGTACGACGATGAGTTCGTTTTTCGTCAAATCCTTCGCGGCGACAAACCACGGCTCGCCCGCGCCGCCGATGCCCAATCCTTTGCGCTGTCCGAGCGTATAGAACATCAGCCCGACGTGTTCGCCGACGGTTTTGCCTTCGGGCGTAACCATTTTGCCGTTGTTGGTCGGCAGGTATTTTTGCAGGAACTCGCGGAACGGACGTTCGCCGATGAAGCAGATGCCGGTACTGTCTTTTTTGGCGGCAGTCGGCAAATTGAATTCGGCGGCAAGGCGGCGGACTTCAGGTTTTTCCAAACCGCCCAATGGGAAAATCGCGCGCTCGAGTTGGAAAGGCTTGAGGCGGTAGAGGAAATAGCTTTGGTCTTTGTTTTGATCCAAACCTTTGAGCAGGTAATGAGTGCCGTTGCGGACTTCTTTGCGTGCATAGTGTCCGGTGGCAATGGTATCCGCGCCCTGTTCTATGGCGTAGTCCAAAAAGCATTTGAATTTGATTTCGGCGTTGCACAACACATCCGGATTCGGCGTGCGCCCCGCGCTGTATTCTTTGAGGAAATAAGCGAATACGTTGTCTTTGTATTGGGCGGCAAAATTGACGATGTCGATGTCTATGCCGATGATGTCGGCTACGGCAATGGCATCGAAAGAGTCTTGCTTGATGCTGCAATATTCGTCATTGTCGTCGTCCTCCCAGTTTTGCATAAACACACCGCGCACTTGATAACCCTGCTGCTTGAGCAAGGCGGCGGTTACGGAGGAATCGACACCGCCGGAGAGTCCGACGATGATGTTTGAAGGTTGTTGAGTAATGTCCATAAAGGGGATATGGGTAGGAAACAGCGGTTTTTAAAGGCGGATTTTAGCACATTTTGATGAAGGGATAAGGAAGGCTGCCCCATAAGGCTGATGGGGCTTGAATGATGTTTTATTGTATAGTGGATTAACTTTAAACCAGTACGGCGCTGCCTCGCCTTTCCGTACTATTTGTACTGTCTGCGGCTTCGTCGCCTTGTTCTGATTTAAATTTAATCCACTATAAATTCAAGAAATTAAATGACATTTGATAGAAAAAAGCCGCCCAAAACCGCTACCATCGGTTTTCAGACGACCTTTTGCTTATTCGGATGCGTCGGCTGCTTTTTCTTTTTGTCGGGTGAACACATCGCCCTTTCTGTAAGCATTGCGCTTTCCGTGCAAACTGTAATACTCGACAAGCTGTCCGTTTCTGCGCACGAAATATCCGCGGTCTTTTTCATATTTCGGACAATGCGTGTACCAAGAATCGTCGCCTTCGCTGCAATAGCTCAAATACAGTTTGCCACGTTTGACATAACCTTTTACCTTGCCGCTACCGCCCGGACCATTCGAACGGCCTTCATTCCACTCTCCGGAAATAATGTATTTCGGTGATTGTTTAATATTAAAATATTTACCGTAGATACCATCTTCCAGTTCTTGCTCATACCCCCAATTTCCAGAAAAATCAGCGGCTAATGCTTGACCTGCAAACCATAATGCACACGCTGCAAGAATATATTTCTTCATTTTAGCCTCATCGTTCAATCAATAATAAACAGATGGCATTTTATGACGAAGCAGAATATGTGTCTATCACAAAAGGTCGTCTGAAATGACAGTTTCAGACGACCTTTTTTATCACATTACAATAACTTTCATCACCATTTCAGACGACCTTAATCCAAAATCTTGCCGACGATTTCGCCCACGTCTTTCGACAATCCTTCCTGCGCCCGAATGCGCTGCAATTCTTGTTTCACCAAGTTTTTGCGGTGCGGCTCGAGCTTGTTGCAGAGGTTGAACGCCTGCACTAAGCGGGCGGCGACCTGCGGGTTGAAGCGGTCGATTTCGATGACTTTGTCGGCGATGAAGCGGTAGCCGCTGCCGTCTTCTGCGTGGAAATGCGGGACGTTGCGGCTGAAGCTGCCGATGAGCGAACGGGCTTTGTTGGGGTTTTCGAGACTGAATTTCGGATGCTGCAAGGCGGTTTGAACCTGTTGCAGGGTGTCGCTGCGGCGGCTTAAACCGACGAGGGCAAAATATTTGTCCATGACCAGCGCGTCGTCTGAAAACTTGTCGGCAAACTGCGCCAGCAGGCGGTTGCGCGTATCGCTTTCGTTGCCGTTGACGGCAGACAGGATGCCCCATTCGTGGGTCATGTTTTGTGCCATTTCGCCGTATTTTTCGGCAACGGTTTCAATGTGCGCGGGGTCGGCGCGCAGGACGAAGGCGCGGCAGACGTTGCGCAACGTGCGCCAGCCGGCGGTTTCGGGGCTGTACTCGTAGCTTTGGTTTTCCTGCTTCGCCGCCTGACGGTTCAATTCGTGCCATTTCGGCAGGAAGTGGACGGCAAGCGTATCCAACAAGGCTTCGCGCGCCCGATGGTAGCGCAGCGGGTCGATGTTTTCTGCGCCGTCCCACAATTCGGCTTCAGACGGCACGCCCAAAAGCAGGGCTTTGAAGGCGTTGTCCAAGAGGCCGTCTGAAATGACTTTTTCGACGGCGGCAAGCAGTTTTTCGTGTTTCGGCAACTCGACGCCGTCTGAAAACGCGGCAAGGTTGGCGGCGACGGCGCGGCGGTAGAGCGTTTGGGCGGCTTCCCAGCGCGTGAAGGCGTCGCTGTCATGAGCGAGCAGGAGCAGCAGGTCGTCGTCGCTGTATGGATAGTTCAGATGCACCGGCGCGCTGAACCCGCGCAGCAGCGAGGGAACGACGGCTTCGGTTACGCCTTCGAGCGGGAAGGTCTGTTCGGCTTCGGTCAGCAGCAACACGGCTTCGGTCGCGCGTTTGCCCTGATAATCGAATGCCACCGCTTCGCCGTTGCGGTTCAGCAGCCCGACTTTGACGGGAATCATCATCGGCTGTTTGTCCGCCATATCGGGCGTGGGCGGCACGGTTTGTTTAATGGTCAACTCAAAAATATTGTTTTTCAGACGACCTTCCGCTTCCAAAACGGGCGTGCCCGCCTGGCTGTACCACAAGGCGAACTGGTCGAGATTGATGCCGTTCACGTCCGCCATCGCCGCGCGGAAATCGTCGCAGGTAACGGCCTGCCCGTCGTGGCGTTGGAAATAGAGTTTCATGCCTTTTTGGAAGCCCTCTTCGCCGAGCAGGGTGTGATACATCCGCACCACTTCCGCGCCTTTTTCATAAACGGTCATGGTGTAGAAATTGTTCATCTCCTCATAGCTGGCGGGGCGCACTGGATGGGCGGTCGGACCTGCGTCTTCGGGGAACTGGTGCTGGCGCAAAAGGCGGATGTTTTCGATGCGGCGCACGGCGCGGCTGGCGCGGTCGCCGGAAAATTCTTGGTCGCGGAACACGGTCAGCCCTTCCTTCAGCGAAAGCTGGAACCAGTCGCGGCAGGTTACGCGGTTGCCCGTCCAGTTGTGGAAATACTCGTGTCCGACGACAGATTCGATGCCTTCGAAATCGGTATCGGTGGCGGTGCGGCTGTCGGCGAGGACGAACTTGGTGTTAAAGATGTTCAAACCCTTGTTTTCCATCGCGCCCATATTGAAATCGCCCACGGCGACGACCATGAAAATATCCAAGTCGTATTCCAAGCCGAAGCGCGTTTCGTCCCACTTCATCGCGTTTTTCAAGGATTCCACGGCAAAGCCGACCTTGGGCTTGTCCGCTTCGGTGGTGTAAAACTCGATTTTGACGTTCCTGCCGCTCATGGTGGTGAAACGGTCTTCCGTGACCGCCAAATCGCCCGCGACCAAAGCAAACAGATAGCTCGGTTTGGCAAACGGATCTTCCCATTTCACCCAATGGCGGCCGTCTGAAAACTCGCCGCCGTCGATTTTGTTGCCGTTGGAGAGCAATACGGGATAGCGTTTTTTGTCCGCGACGATGGTGGTTGTGAATTTGGACATCACATCCGGACGGTCGATGTAGAACGTGATTTTGCGGAAGCCCTCCGGCTCGCACTGGGTAAACAGATTGCCGCCGGAAGCATACAGCCCCATCAGCGATTTGTTCTCCGCCGGCAGGATTTCGGTTTCCACTTCGACGGTGAAGCGTTCGGACGGCACGCCCGCAATCGTCAGCGTCTCGCCTTCCAACACATAATCCACAGCCGCCCCGTTGATTTTGACGGACAAGAGTTTCGCCGAACCGTCCAACACCAGCGGCTCCCCTACCCTCTGCGGCTCGACCGTCAAACGCGACTTCACGACGGTTTGCGGTTCGGCAATGTCGAAATGCAGGTCGGTTTCGAGAATGCGGTAGGCAGGCGTTTGGTAATCTTTCAGATAACGGACGGTTTTGCTCATGGTTTTGCTTTCGGGTTAGGAATCAATTAAAGAAATGAAAAGAGATAGGGTGGACAACTTTCATCGGACGGCGTCGCTGCGCCTTGTTCTGACGGCTGTCATCCCCTATTGGGTCGTCTGAAAATGCAATCTTAACAAAATAACAAACTTCGCACCCATCATCCCACAAAAATACCTTTTATCCAATATTTCATGCCACAAAGTCAGGTGCGACCCCGTCTTCCGTTTACGCTGTTAGAATGCCCCCTTCGCCCCGCACGGGTATAATCCGTTGCCATATCGGCAATCGCGGAATGACCGAAATTGCTTTAGGATTTCGGGCCGCCAACCGCCCGATCCGACAAGGAGCGGATGAACCTTTACCGGCATTCCCGTTCCAATCCGTCAGGTTTTGATTATCTTTGAGGTGTGATAAATATGTCTTCCAAACCTTTGCTCCTTTTGTGTTCCACATTGACTGCATTGTTATGCGCCTGCAGCGCCGGCAACGAAGCGGCAGAAGCCAGCGCATCCGGAGCTTCAAATGCGTCGGCAGCCGCAGCCTCCCAAGCCCCGGCACAAGCCGCCGCTTCCGAGGCAGCATCAGCCTCCGCGCCTTCCGCCACGCAAAATCTGACCGGTTTGGATCAGGCAAAATGGCAAACCTACCGCTGCAAAGACAACGGCAGCGTATCAGTCCGCTATTTCAAAACAGAGGACGGCGCCGCGGCGCAAGTGCGCTTTAAAGGTGCCGAATTTGTCGCACCTTTCAGCCCCGAAATGAGCAACGAAGATTTGAACGCCTTTAGCGACGGTCAATACACTTGGACAATCGGCAACTTTACGGAAACCGATTTCTACAAGGAAGACGGCGGTTTTCTGGTTCATCATGAAGCCTCGGAAGAAACGCCTGACAACATGACGGACAACCTGATGCTGCAAGAATGCGCCCCGTCTCAATAGCATTGCCGTTTTAGAGAAAATCATCTACCCGCTTCCTCCCCGATACACGCCATACAAACCAAAAGGTCGTCTGAAAACCTCAAATCGAGATTTTCAGACGACCTTTTCTTCTGCCTGCTTTAGAACGTGTGTTTCAACGTAGCGGTCAGGCTGCGCGGCGTGCCGTAAACGTGGATGTCGGGCATGGTGCGGTAGCGTTTGTTGAACACGTTTTCAAAGTCCAAACCGATTTGGGTGGATTTGCCGATTTTGTAATGCGCGGTCAAGTCCAGCGTAGCGTATGGGCGTTGGGTCAATGCAGCGGCAGCAGCCGGATTGATATCTGCGGGATATTCGTCCAGCGTATGGCTGCGGCTTTGCCAGTTGACGTTTGCGCCTAAGTTCAAACGGTCGGTTACGTCGTACGCCGTGAAGAGTTTGAACAAATGAACGGGATAAGACGGATGCAGTTGCTTGCCTTCGCTGTCTTTGATTTTGGAACGTGCATAAGAAGCATTAAGCAGCCATCTGTCGCTCAAGCGTCCGCCGACGGCAAGCTCCCAGCCCTTGGTCGTCGTTTTATCAGCAGAGCGGTAGTATTCTTCGCCGTTTGGCAATCTACCCGCATAAACGCCCAAATGGTCGCGTTTGTTCATAAAGACGGACGCAGAAGCATTCAGACGACCGTCAAACCATGAGCCTTTCAAACCGGTCTCGTAGGTTTTGCCGCGTTGCGGTTCGAGCGCCGCGCCGTTTTTGGTCAGGTAACGCACTTGCGGACGGAAGATGGTGGTGTAAGACGCATAGGCAGTTAAGTTTTCACCAATATCGAGGGTTGCACCCAGATAAGGAATGAAAACTTTTTGTTTGTGGCTGCTGTAAGCGAATTTGTTGCGGTTGGTGCTGTAACGGTATCGCCAGTCTACAAAACGTGCACCACCGATCAGGGCGAATCGGTCAGTCAGTTTGAAACGGGTCGAGCCGTAAACCGACAGGTTTTTCATATTGGTAAAACCGTCGCGCAAATACGGCATATCGGGCTGTGCAACATTACCGTCAAATTGGCGCAAATCAGGAATAATCGATTCGCCTTCCTGATAGAAAGACAGGTTTTCTCGGTTGCCCTGATAGCTGATACCTGCATTAAATTCATGCGAACGACCGAAAGCGGGATAGTCGCCGTCCAAAGTCAGCGAGAAATCTTGGTCGCGGTATTTGCTGCGGTCACGATCTGAAGTGAAAAGCGCAGAGTAATCAGGATTGATTTCGTATGTACCAGCAATGCCTGAAACGATGTCGCTTTTACCTGTCAGATAGCTGTAATCGCCCGTCAACCTCCAGCCGTTGGCAAACTCATGACTGAGGGAAGTGAATACTTCGGCGCTGTTGTCTTTGCCGTATGCCCAGCGTGCGGACGAGTTCTTGCGCGGCGAAGATTCAAACGGCTTGAATCCGTCGTTGCGGTTTCCCGCTACGGTCAGATAGCTGAAACGCGAGCTGCCGTTATTGCGGAAACGATGCAGCTCCGTACCGACGCGCCAGTGGGTTTGCGGCGTGAGGTCGTAGGACAGAATGCCATAGAAAGTGTGGTTGTGGCGCGAAGTGTTCGGCAGGTAATCGCCGCCGTGGTCGCTGACCAAAATGGAGCGTCCGCGCAAGGTATTGTCGGCATTCAGAGGATGATTGGCATCAAGGACGAAGCGGTAGTGTTTCCACGAACCGACACCGGCTTCCACGCTGACGGCGGGTTTGGCAGTCGGTTTTTTGCGTTCCAAAGCAACCGTACCACCCGGCTCGCCCATACCGCCGTTGGACAAACCGCTCGCGCCGCGCACGACGACGACTTGTTCGTACAATGCGCTGTCCAGATTGTTGGTGCCGCGGCGGATGGCTTTACCGTCGTAAAGAAATTTGGGCGCGCCGTCCACAGAAATGCTGTCAATCGCCTGACTGCGCGAAATAAATTGGCTGTGGCCGGAAACGTTGTTGCCCATTTTGCTGTGGAACACGCCCGGTGTTTGTTTCAACACGTCCTGCAAGGTATCCAAACCTTGGTCGTCCATTTGTTTTTCGGTAACGACGGACAAAGACTGCGGCGTTTCGCGCTGGGTTAGGCGGATGCCTGTCGCAGCGGAGGAAGCCGGAATGGTGTAGTTGGAGGTTGTCTGTTTGCCGATGCCCCGTACTTGGACAGTAGGCAAATCAACCTGCTCAACCCCATCCCCTGCACCTAAGGAGTAAGCAGACAAAAGTGCCGCAGCAACAGCTACCGGCAAACGCGCCGGACGAAATTTAGATAATGGCATGGTGTCTCCTAATTATTTAGCCGTCCGAACGGCAGCGGAGTTCCAAACCTCCTTGCACCATTCGGCAGCAAACGGCTTTTTTGCGTATTAAATAAGAATTTTTATCAAATTTCTGTAATAGGATGAAATAAAACGGTCGGAGTATAGGGAACTGACGGGCATGAATCAAATAATTTACATAGTCCCCGACACATCATTTTCATCTGCATGACCATCTTTCATTCTCAATCAAACAAATCCGATAGCCGCAAAAAAAGGTCATCTGAAAAGTTTCAGACGACCTTTTCAATAATATAAGGATTTAGAAGAATGATATTTGCGTATTAGTTTGGCATTTGATTCTTCACCATTCCCCTACTCTATCCCCGCCCATTTGTGTGTCTGCACGCTCAACTGCCAATGCACGGGCGCGTCGGGGCGGCTGTTTAAGAGACCGATTTGGCGAATGGTGTCGTAGATATTCATCACACCGTTTTGTTCACAGGGCGAAAGGTAGTAATGACGGGCGCGGATTTTGCGTTCCATGGTTTCGCAAAATCCGACCGCATCGCCGTCCGCCACGATGCGCACTTCGTCGGCTGTTTCGATGCAGCTTTTTTCGTATTTGGCGGCGTAGCAGGCTTTGGGGCTGGTGGCGACGTAGTCGATTTGCGGCGGCGCGGGCTTGAGTCCGTTGGTTTCGATACAGAGGAAATAGCCTTCTGCCTTGAGCGCGTCCAACAGCGTATCGAGATGCGGCTGGATGGTCGGCTCGCCGCCGGTGATGATGATATTGCGCGCAGTGTAGGTTTTCAGACGACCTAAGATGTCAGACAGGCTCATCATACTGAATTTCAAATAATCGGTATCACACCAGCCGCACGCCAGATTGCATTTGCCCAAACGGACAAAAACGGCAGGCATGCCCGTGTTCCAGCCCTCGCCTTGCATGCTCTCGAAAATTTCGACGATGCGGTATTGCGGATTTTCGGGGGCAACGCTGATTTTTTTCATACCGCCAACACCGCTGCCGCCGCCAGCATCGCGGGCAGGCCTTGTTTGACGAGTATGCCTTTATTGCCGGAAGAGAACGCGCCCCATGCGGCGGCAATCAACACGAAGCCGAGAAACAGAATCGTCGCCCCGTAAACGGCATTGTCCGGCGCGGCAAACCGCGACCACACCAGCCCGATGCCGAGAAAGCCGTTATACAGCCCTTGGTTGCTGAACAGGGTCTGCACGCGCTTTTGTTCCATAAATTCATAAGGCAGCTTGAACATTTCCGCCGCTTTTTCGCTGGGAATCTGCGTCATTTCAAGCCAGGCGATGTAGAAATGTTCGGCGGCGACGAGGAGGACTAAGAGGGTGGAAAGGAGTTTCATCGTATTCCTTTAAAGAATCCAGGTTGTTGAAATTTTTTTGAAAACCAAAGTGCGGTTTATTTGGCAGACCGCTTCAATACAAACAAAATAAGCAAAAACGGCAGCAAAACAACGGCACCCATCAGAAAGAATTTCGGATATATCCGTTTGTCGTCTGCAAATTCCTTCAGCAGGGCGGCATCATCCGTTCCGCTTTCAATCGTCAATTCATCACTGCCATAATGAAGCGTTCCGCCGGCAACGGCATAATATCTGTCATTCAAAACCACTATCCTGAGGTTCTCCGCATACAGCGTTTCTCCATGATATTCCGCACAGACTCTGCCTATACCCATTCGGCAGTCTGCGTGAATAACCTCTTTGCCGCCGACAATGCGCACACTCGGGTCATAAGCCTTGCCTGTAATTTTGACTTCGGCAGCGTTTAACCGTATTTCCCGACTGCGGATGTTGCCGACGGTCAGGTCGAATCCGATAAATATCGAGGACACTGCTGCCAATATGCAAAACGAACAGAAAACCGCCAACACACCGTCAAACCATTTTCCAAACAGCAAGCCGCTTATCCGCACTCCCCTACTCCCCTTCATACTCCGCACACGATGTCGGTGTTTCCCACAATTTCACGCTGCACACTTTCAGCCCCGCGTTTTTCAAACGATCATACATTTCGACCGCCATATTTTCGGCAGTGGTGCGGCAGGGCAGGCACAGGGTTTTCATGTTCCAGCCCTCCAAGAGCGCGGCGATTTGGCATTCGCGGTCGTTGCCGCCGTGGTAGATAAACGCGTGGTCGAAGGGGTCGGTAATGTGTTGTTTCACAATGGCTTTGAGGTCGGTGAAATCCATCACCATACCGTCTTTCGCGCCACCCCGTATGGGGTCGTCTGAAACCGTGATTTCGAGTTTGTAGGTATGCCCGTGCAGGTTTTGGCATTTGCCGTCATGCCCGTCGAGCATGTGTGAGGAGTCGAAGGTGAATATCTTGGTAATTTTCATGGTTTGTACTTTAAATCGGTAAATAGCCTTGAAA
Source organism: Neisseria sp. HMSC064E01 (assembly GCF_001808875.1). Taxonomy (NCBI): domain Bacteria; kingdom Pseudomonadati; phylum Pseudomonadota; class Betaproteobacteria; order Neisseriales; family Neisseriaceae; genus Neisseria; species Neisseria sp. HMSC064E01. The sequence continues at coordinate 7,612 of NZ_KV794931.1, read as the reverse complement.
GCCGATTGCGGCAGGCTTGCCGTGCGGATTCGGGGTCAGGCGGATGGGGTGAGTGCCGATGCGGTCGAGCCGGAGCAGTTTGTCCACGTCTTTTAAGTTGTCTTTATGCTGCTGAACATGGTCGGTCAACAAGGTTTGCAGGGCTTTTTGTTTGGCTTCGGCGGGCGTGGCAGCAACGAACAGTCCGAAAGCGTGCGCCTCGGCAAGCTGCCCCGCGCGATAGCCGCCGACATTGACGAAATACAGGTGCGGGACGTTTTCAGACGCCCCCTTCGGCTCGGCGTGGTCGGATACATCGACATCGTAACCGTCCACCCATTCGATAACCTGCCAGCCGTCAATGTGGATTTTGTCCGCATCGCCGAACCATGCGGCTTTGAGCGCGGGGATGGCTTCACGGTAGTCGTCGCACACGGCAAATTGGATATCGTGCACTTCTATATTGGAGCGTCCTGCGTTACCGCCGAGATAGAACATATAAAGTTTGGGCATCTTCATCCTGACGTATCGTTGAAGTTTGGGAACCGGCTGTCCCCCGCCTGCCTACCCGCCCAATTTCCTACTCAAACTTTCCGCATATTCCTCGCGTTCGGCGCGGCTGGTTTCGGGAAGGTGGGTGTTGAGCGACGACCATTTCCACCTGCTGCGCGCTTTGTTGAGTTCGGACGGGAGTTTGTCCGGTGTCCAGGGCGCTTTGCGGCTGTGCAACTCAACTTGCGATTGCGCCGCATGGCCGCGTGTTTGCAGGATGTGGAGCAAATCGAGGGCGCGGGCGGCGAGCAGGGTTAGGGTTTCGGGGTCGGTGTGCAGGGTTTGGCGGCCGGTGAGCTTGTCGGAAATGGTGCGGGTATTGGGCAGGATGCCGCCCAAAAAGCCACCGATTGCCGTACCCAATCCGAGCGAACCGCCGAGCGTGGCGATGTCCAACCCCAAGCCGATGAGCGCGCCGGTTGCCGCGCCCGTGCCGGTACGGATGCCGTATTGCTTGAGCAATTCGCTGTCGAACGGGTCTTGATGGAAGGCTTTGGGTACCCAGTCGCCGCCGTCGATTTCGCTGTGGTAGAAGCGGTAGAGGGCAAACAGCCGCTGCTGCATCTGCCGTTCGAGCTGGCGTATTTCTGCCTGCATGGTTTGCAGGACAGGCGAGGGGTCGTCGTTTTCGTCGATTTCCTGCGTGAAGGCGGCAACATCGAGCAGGAAACCTGCGATTTCGTGTCGCGCTTCTTTATCCAAACGCGTCCATTCGCGGCGGCGGGAGGCGGTCAAGCGGTCGATGATGTCGTGTTGCGGCAGCATGGTGGCGAGCTTGTTCCAAAGGTTCAATTCGCCTTCAAAATCGAAGGCGACGGTATCGAACCCTGCGAAAACGTGCAGGTTGCGGCGCGCCAGCATGGTCGTCCACGCTTCGGGAAGCTGCCCGCCGGTAAAGTTGAACACGGGCATAACCGGTTTGGCGCACCATGAAAGGATGGTCAATTCATCCCGATATTTGTCGAGGACGGGTTCGCGCGCGTCGATGACGTACAACGCCATGTCGCTTTGCAAAAGCTGCCGCAGCACTTTGGCTTCTTGGTTGAAATCGTGATGCGCGCCGTGGCTGTCGAGGAACTTTTGCAGCCGCTCGATGCCGTCGGCGCGGGCATCCGTATGGGTTTCCAGCCAATCCAAAACGCCGCCGGCATCTTCGAGCCCGGGCGTATCGTACAGGTACAGCAGCGTGTCGGCGCCGTCGGTAATCGCGGCTTCTTCGACATGGCGCGTGGTGGACGGGGCGTTTTTGACTTCGCCGAACCCGCTGTCGCGCAACAGGGTGCGCAGGAGCGAGGTTTTGCCGGTATTGGTATGCCCGACGACGGCGAGGGAAAGGGGTTGGTTGTTCATCATATTTTGAGAGAATGGATTTTCAGACGACCTTTTTCAGGATGGCGGCTTAACAGGGCATTGCAAGTGCGTTATTGGCTTTTCAGACGACCTTCCTGCGCCGCCTTGTCAGGTTCCAGCCATGCCACATCGCACTCTGCCAGCGCATTGCGCCAGTGGTCCAATGTTTCGGACAGGTCGTCTGAAAGCGCCCGCTCCGTCAAAAGCTGTACCACCGCCCCGCCCTGCGCTACTTCCGAAAGTCGGACAATCTGCCGCAACACGCCGCGGTCGGGGACGGTTTCCGCGCGCACGCCGATGAGGAGCTGGACGGGCTTCTGTTTCAACTCCGCTTCCAAAGCGGCAACCTCTTCCCGATTCGCCGCCACACCTTTATCCAGCCATTCCTGAGCCAGCCTGCCCGCAAACCATGTGCCTTCGTGCCATTCGGTTTCCAGCATGACTGCCCACTTGGGCGCATCGTTTAAGGTGATTTTCGGGGAGACGGCGGACACGGTTTCCCGACGCGTGTCCGCATCGACGATTTTATTCTGCCAGCGGCGGATGACCGCCTGATAATAAGGCTTCTCCAAATCCAGCTTGCTTTGGCTTGTTTTTAAAAAGATTTTGCATACCGCCCAAGCCAGCAGGCGCGGCAGAATGCCGTAGCAGGCAATACTGCCGACCAACAGTCCCGACCACGCGCGCGCATCGGCGATGTTGCCGTTCAGACGACCTTCGACCACCGCCCGCGCATCAGGTGCAGGGAAACCGAGTTTCGACGGCAGCCACGCCAACATTTCCACCGCGCGCACCGAAGCGGCATTGCTCAACAGCGTGCTTTCCCAGTTGAACGTATATTGGCGCACCAAAAGCAGCAGCAATACCGACACCAGCATCCCGCTCAGGGTGCAGAGCCATAGACTGTGTGAAGTCGCGCCGGCGATCCAACGCGCCGAAGGCTGCCGCCATTCGTCCGCATACAGCCGGAACACCGCCTGATTGACGGGGTCTTTACCCCGAAACCACGTCGCGGGACTGCTGAAAAACCGCCCTACTTTCACGCGCAGGAACAACGTTGCCAACCATACCGCCAACATCAGCGTATTCATGCCCAACACGCCCGCCAAAATCAGGAAAAAATTCAGCCCTTGGCTGTCCATCAGAAGGTAAGTGCCGGAAAAGCCGCCGCTAAACATCATTGTCGCCGCCACGATCCACAGCCAAAACGACCCGGTCCGCACTTGTTCCAAGGTATGACTAAGCCGGCGGTCTCTGTCTATCATCTCCGCGCGGCGGATGATTTTTCCTTCCACGCCGCCCTCGACATGACGCAACGCCTCCGTCGCCTGCACGGGATCGCCGGCAAAAATATAGCCGCCCTCTTCCAAAATACGGACAAGTTCGGCGAGTTTTCGGGATGGGTTCAACATAAAAAGGTCGTCTGAAAGGGATGGTGAAAACGCAAAGATTTTATCACAGCCCTTTTCAGACGACCTTTGTATTTTAAATATGCGGCTCAGGCAAACCGTTTCGCTCAAGTGGCGGAAGAGAGGTTGCCGCTATTCCCCGTCTTGGAAAATCACGTCGTTTTCAAACCGAGCCATATTGTGCAGCCCGTCGGTCAGGGCGATGCCTTTCAGTTCGTGGCGGCGAACCAAGTCCAACGCTGCTTCCTTGCCGGAAACGGGATGGCAGCGGGCAGGTCCCATGTGTTGGAAGCGGTCGGTGTAAAAGACATATAAATAACCGTCCCGCGCGTAAAGCCCGCCGTCTTTGCGGTTTATCCCGACAAAAAGCGGCTGCTCCGCCAATTGGTTCCAAACAATATATTTCACGGATTTCGCCAAATCCGCCGAATATTTTTCCACCAACCCGATCAGCAACACATTCTCCTGCGGCGTGTTGCCGGCAAAAAAACTCAGCAATTCGTCATCTTCGACATTTGTAAACTGCTTGAACAACTCCTCCGCCCGCGCGGGTGTAACCTTATAGGGATTGGCAAAACCGACAATGGCTATCGGGTGAAATTGCAGCGGCAGCTTGGCATCGGTGCCGATGGACAACGCCTCCATTTTTTCTCGGGAAGCCGCCATGCCATCCGCGCCGTTGACACGCATCAGCCACGAAAGCGCGCATTCGAAATGCTCGCCGCCCTGCCCTCGGTATTCCATCAGTTGAATGCCCAACGAGTGCGCAACACGCAGAACATTACTCAAATTATTGAACTGGTCTGCCTTATCCAGCGCGCCGACCAAGCCGATGCCGTCTAAAGCGCCGTCCTGCTCGTCTGAAAAAGCCCGCGCCGCTTCATAGCTTTCAAACACATATAAAACCGTCCGACCGTCTTTCAGACGACCTATATACGGGATGCCCGTCCCTTCCGACACATCCGCCTGCATGGCAGACAGCGGCACATACACTTTATCTTTCGCATAAATCGCCCGCGCCGAACCCTCGCTTTTTTCCTGCGCGGAAAGTCTGCGCGGCTCTTGTGTCGTTTCGCCGGACGGCTTGTTCCCAAAAATTTTCGACAAAATACTCATTCGGTTTTCCTTAATGTATTGGTATGCGCCCGCCTGACTGCTTTTCTGCACAACAGAACGGCGGCAAACCGGGCGCGCAAGATTTTATCACAGCCTTTTTCAGACGACTTGCATTATCCCTAAGATACCGTCCATAATAGCTTTATGCATTAAGCAAGGAAAAACAATGACTATCCGAACCACAACGTTATCCCTACTCACCCTGCTCACCCTCTTCCCGACGATTGCCGCCGCGAAAGACGAACCGCCCGCCGACGGCGACACTTGGGTGGACCACCGCCACGAAGTCGTTTCCAAACGCTTGGACAAATGGTCCAACCGCATCGACGATTGGTTTGGCGAACCCGACCCCGACCACCCTGCCGACGCCAACCTGCGCGTCATGCTCGATACCGAATGGAACCCTGACGACAAGTTTACCGTGACGCCCCGCATACGGGGTCGTCTGAAACTGCCGACCTTGGAGAAAAAAGTCCATGTGATTTTCGGTGACGACTCTTTGGACGACGAGTTGAAACACGAAGCCAATGCCTACCGCAACCGTACCAATACCAACGGCAGGATATTCGACGCATCCCAAAGCCGCGACAACAACGCCTCCCTTGCCGTACGCTGGTCTGAAGTATTTGCAAAACAGCGCACCGATACCGACTTCGATATCGGTATCCGCTCCGGCAGCGACCTGTACGCCCGTGCCAAAAGCTCGAGCAATTGGCAACTGACCGACAACATCGACACCAGCCTCGAACAAATCTACCGTTACGGCATCAAGAGCAAACACCATGTCCGTACCAACTGGGAAACGCGCTACATCCCCAGCGAAAAAAGCTTTATCGCCAATCAGGCACACCTGCAATACGAACACGATAAAACCGAAGACTGGACATGGGGCAACAGCCTCTTCCGCCAACACAACCTCGGCAAACACCGCCACGTCAACTACGGCGTGTACACCGGCGGCAATATCGAAAAACGCAAAGCCGCCCTCAATACCTACGGTCCGTTTACCACCTACCGCCAACCGATTTGGCGCAACTGGCTGTTTACCCAAACCGAAGTCAACTACTACAACAACCGCAAGGAAAACCAAAAACACCGCGTCGGCGCGCTGTTAAGGATTGAAGCCTTGTTCTGATGCAAAAAGGTCGTCTGAAAGCTTGTTGCCGGATTCCAATCCCGTCAATACAGCTTTCAGACGACCTTTTTTCAAACTATCTCAAACAAATTATTCTTCCGAACCTTCTTCCCTGCCGTTGAAATACTCTGCCGCGCCGCCGTCGAAAAAGCCCTGCAAAATCGCTTGCGCCGCCACTTGGTCGAGTACCGCCTTCTGTTTGCGCCCGAATACCTGCGCTTCGGCAAGCAGGCTTTCCGCATATAGCGAGGACATCCGTTCATCCACCCAATATACGGGCAGGTTGAAACGCCCGTGCAGGCGGCGGCCGAATTTTCGGCTAAGGCGGGTCAACTCGTGTTCCGTACCGTCGGCGTGGGTCGGCAGTCCGACGACCAGATGCTTGGGCTGCCATTCCCGTATCAGCTTGGCGATGGCGTTGAATTTCTCGTCGTTGCTGTTGCCGGTAACAGTCGCCAAAGGATGCGACAAGCCAAGCTCCGCATCGCCCTGCGCCACGCCGATACGCGCCTCGCCGAAATCAAACGCCAAAACCGTCCCTGCCGGTGCTTTATGCATGACCGGCTCCACAGACAAGCGCATCGGGCTGGATGCCCAGCTTGGCAAACGCGGCGGCGTAGCGGTGTTCGTAAGGCATATCGAACAAAATATGCTCGTCCGCCTTCACCGTCAGCCAGACATTGTCCGCCAGCTCGCGTTCAAGCTGCCCTTTGCTCCAGCTCGAATAGCCTATGCTGATTAAAATCTTGTCCACCGCACCCTGACGCGATAAGTTTTCAATCACATCGCGCGAAGACGTCAGCGCAATGTCGTCTGAAACAATCATACTGTTTTGCCAGTTGCCCACTGGCGTATGCACGACATAGCCGCGGTCGATCTGTACCGGCCCGCCCATCATGACGTGTTCGTGCTGCATCCGCAAAGGGATGTTGCGGTCGGTCGCCGCAAAAATCATGTCCATCGTAATCGGCGACGGTTTGTTGATGATGATGCCCAACGCGCCCTCTTCGTTGTGTTCGCACACATAAATCACCGAATTCTCGAAAAACGGGTCGTCCATATCGGGCATGGCAATCAGGAAATGGTCGGTTAGGTTCATATCGCTCATCTTTTACTTGTTCGGCACAGGCGCATCCACGACGCACGCACCGTAAATCTGTTTGCCTTCCATACCGCCGGCAACTTGCTGCGCATCCGCTTTAGCACCGCCAAAGCACGACACCGCACTCAAAGAGTTCTTCGGCGAACCCTGAACGATTTTGTCGCTGTAAACCAAATACGCAAACGCCTTACGTTTAGGATCGTAATAACGGATAATCTGCTGGCTCTTGAACGCCAAGCTCGCGCTGCGCTTAAACACCTCCCGCGGCTTGACGACGGCCTGCTCGTTATAACGGATAACCTCCGCCGTCTGCACGCACGACACGGAAGCATCGCTCGCATCTTCCTCCAAATTCACCGTCTCTTTCAAACCGCCTTTTTTCGCATAAGAAATATAACAGGCAACCCCTTGCACATCAGGATCGTCAAACCCCTCGACTTCAATACGGTCATTTTTCCCCAGCATATGAAAAACCGTGCTGGCACGTCCGATTTTGTCGGTATCGTTACCGCAGGAAGCAAGAAGCAGGGCGCAAAGCGCAGGCAGAATAATTTTATTCATGTAAATTAAGAAACCTTTGAAGGTTGAAAATAAAGAAGCTAACACCGTAGCTCCTACTATATAAGACCGCTTGTTCAGATTGCAAGCATCGGAAAGACCCAAATACCCAATTGAATCCCATCACCGACTGCAAGCCTTCTCAAAACAAACCCTATCCCCTTCATTCCTTGTTATAGTGGATTAAATTTAAATCAGGACAAGGCGACGAAGCCGAAGACAGTACAGATAGTACGGCAAGGCAAGGCAACGCTGTACTGGTTTAAAGTTAATCCACTATACATTCAAGGTTCAAAAAGAGAATCCCGTATCGATCGCCAAGATCGTCAAGTTTACGGACTGAGCTTTGGCTGCAAACAAAAGGTCGTCTGAAAACATATGAACTGCACCCCAAAAGTTGGACATCCCCTC
>NZ_KV794930.1:16474-19222 GCF_001808875.1 Neisseria sp. HMSC064E01 | reverse complement strand
TTGTGAGTTGGAGGGGATGTCCAACTTTTGGGATGCAGTTCAAACAAGTTTGGTGGTTTCAGACGACCCTTTTGTTTAATCCGGTTAACTTGTTTCGGGTTTTGATAAGATAAGAAACTATACCGCTCAGGCTCAATCTAATTACGCTAAACATAAATCCCAACAGTTTTGCATAAAATCCCCCTATACTGCCCGTTATGACATTTACGGGTAACCCCATTCTAAAAACATCCTCACGGAGCAAACTCATGGCAAAAAAATATTTCGGCACGGACGGCGTGCGCGGCGAAGTCGGTCAATTTCCGATTACCCCCGATTTCGTATTGAAACTAGGTTATGCGGCGGGGCAGGTGTTGGTGCAGCATGACGGCGGACAGAAGCCGACCGTCCTGATCGGCAAAGACACGCGCATTTCCGGCTATATGCTCGAAGCCGCGCTGGTGGCGGGCTTTACCGCCGCAGGTGTCAACGTCATCCAAACCGGCCCGCTGCCTACGCCGGGCGTGGCTTATCTGACCCGCGCGCTGCGTTTGTCCGCCGGCGTGATGATTTCCGCGTCGCACAACGTCTATTCCGACAACGGCATCAAATTCTTTGCCGAAGGCGGCGTAAAACTGAGCGATGAAATCGAGTTGGAAATCGAAGCCAAAATCGATGAAGAAATGAAAACCCAGCCGTCCGCCCGTCTCGGACGCGCCCGCCGCATCAACGGCGCGGACGACCGCTACATCGAATTCTGCAAATCCACCTTCCCCAGCCATTTGGATTTGCGCGGCCTGAAATTGGTGGTCGATACCGCGCATGGCGCAGGCTATGACGTTGCGCCCAAAGTGTTCCACGAACTCGGCGCGCAAGTCGTCAGCATCGGCGACGAACCCAACGGCTACAATATCAACGAAAAATGCGGCGCAACCCATCCCAAAGCCTTGCAGGCCGCCGTCTTGCAAAACGAAGCCGACTACGGCATCGCGTTGGACGGCGACGGCGACCGCCTGATGATGGTCGACCGCAACGGCAAAGTGTACGACGGCGACAGCCTGATTTACGTCATTGCCAAAGCACGCGCCCGCGAAGGTATCAACATCGGCGGCGTGGTCGGTACGGTCATGACCAATATGGCAATGGAAATCGCCCTGAAAGAGCAGGGCGTCGATTTCTGCCGCGCCAAAGTCGGCGACCGCTATGTATTAGAACAGCTGAACCAACGCGGCTGGCTTATCGGCGGCGAAGCCAGCGGCCATATTTTGTGCATGGACAAACACAACACCGGCGACGGTATCATCTCCGCGCTGCAAGTTTTGGCGGCGCTGCAAATCCTGAACCAAGACCTTGCCACCGTTTGCGCCGACTGGCAGCCGTATCCGCAAACCATGATTAACGTGCGCATCCAAAAAGGTCAGAAATGGCAGGAAGCCTCGAAAGACGTATTGGCCGAAGTGGAAAAAGAACTCGAAGGCAAAGGCCGAGTCGTGTTGCGCGCATCGGGTACTGAACCGGTCGTGCGCGTCATGGTCGAAGCGCGTCAGGCTGACTGGGCGAAAAAAGGTGCGGAACGCATCGCGGCAGCCATCACCGGCAAGCAGTAATGCTGTCAGGAAACAATCAGGTTTTTAACAAACCTTGAAACTGCCGTCGTTTTCACGCAAGCGGGAACGCCGGTGCAGTGGATTGATTTTAAATCAGGGCAAGGCGGGGGAACGCCATGCCGGTTTAAGGTTAATCCACTGTGTTTTTTAGGATTCGAGGTCGTCTGAAACTCATCAATTCATATTGTTGACGCCTATTTTCATAATCTGCCTTGTTATTTCTTTCAGACGACCCTATCTTTGGTAAAATACAACATTCAGTTCAAATGAATTTCCCCTCCACATTACAACCGACGGATACGCCATGTTTGCCTTTTTAGAAGACCTTTTTGCCAATTACGGCTATGCAGCCGTGTTTTTCGTTTTGGTCATTTGCGGCTTTGGCGTGCCGATTCCCGAAGATTTGACGCTGGTGACAGGCGGCGTGATTTCCGGCTTGGGGCACACCAATTCGCATTGGATGGTTGTCGTCGGTATGCTCGGCGTGTTGGCGGGCGACGGATTTATGTTTGTCGCCGGACGCGTGTGGGGGCAGAAAATCCTTAAGTTTAAACCGATTGCCCGCGTGATGACGCCGAAGCGTTACGCGCAGGTGCAGGAGAAATTCGACAAATACGGCAACTGGGTATTGTTCGTCGCCCGCTTCATGCCCGGTTTGCGTACCGCCGTTTTCGTGACCGCAGGCATCAGCCGCAAAGTTTCCTATACCCGCTTCATCCTGATGGATGGGCTTGCCGCGTTGATTTCCGTGCCGGTGTGGATTTATTTGGGCGAATACGGCGCGAACAACATCGATTGGCTGATGGCAAAAATGCACAGCCTGCAATCCGGCATCTTCGTTGTTTTGGGCGTATTGGCAGTAGTTTTGGCATGGTTCTGGTGGAAAAAACGCCAACGCCTGCTGTTTTACCGTACCAAATTGAGCGAAAAGCGGGCGGAGCGCAAAGCCGCCAAGGCAGCCAAAAAAGCCGCGCAAAGCGAACAATAAAATCAAGCACCCTAAATAGGTTGCCGATATTCAATAGTTTCCGTGTTTTTATCCAAAGCGGTATCTCCTGCGTTGGAAATTCTCGCAAGGTCTCTGACCTTGTTGCGGCTTCCGTCCTGAGTCTCACGCTTCGTGAATATAGTGGATTAACTTTAAATCAGGACAAGACGACGA
>NZ_KV794930.1:0-16374 GCF_001808875.1 Neisseria sp. HMSC064E01 | reverse complement strand
TACTGGTTTAAATTTAATCCACTATAAAAATCCACTTAAAAAATTAAATATCGACAGCCCTTGGGTGCTTTTTCATTTCAAGGTCGTCTGAAAACCGTCCGCGCCGCCAAATTGCCAGCTTGTCCGAAATATAGTTAAATAAGCCGCATCATTATTTTCAGACAACCCGATGATGTCCATGAAACAAAAAATCTTCGTCCTCTACACAGGCGGCACCATAGGCATGACCCAAAGCAGCGAAGGCCTGCGCCCCGATACTGCGCTGGTCAGCCAAGCCCTTTCCCCCTTTTCAGACGACCTCGACTTCGAGTGGCACGTCTGCAAACCTTTGATTGATTCCTCCTCCGTCACCCTGCAACACTGGCGCGACTGGCTGGACATCATCGCCGCCAAACTGCCTTCCTGCGACGGCATCTTGATACTGCACGGCACGGACAGCATGGCGTACACCGCCAACCTCCTCGCGCTCTCCCTGCAAGGCTTGGGCAAACCGATCGTCCTGACCGGTTCCCAATGGCCTTACGCCGCCGAAAACAGCGATGCACCGCGCAACCTCTCCACCGCCGTCGCTGCCTTCAGCCTCAAGCTCAAACAAACCGTCATCGCCTTTGACGGCAAACTTTATCCCGCCGTCGGCAGCAGCAAAGTCAGTACCGAAACCGCCGCAGGCTTCGACAATCCGCATTTCGGCGCCATCGCCGAATGGGACGAAACCGAAGGCTGGCACAATATCTGCGTCCCGTCCCAAGACGCGGCGGATGTTTCAGACGACCTCAAAATCCGTTATCCCGATCCGCAGGCAAAAATCGCCGTCCGCACGCTTATCCCCGGCTTTGCCGTCCAAGAACTTGCGGACGGACTCGGACAGCTTCCCGCCCAAGCCCTTATCCTGCAAAGCTATGGACACGGCAATACACCCGCAGACGAAGGCTTCATCCGCGCCGTCCGAGACTTCACGCAGCAAGGCAAACTGTTGCTCAACATCAGCCAAGTCCAACAAGGCAGAACCGCCGCCGTTTACGCGCAAGGCAACGCGTTCCGCAACTCGGGCATCATCAACGGCGGCAAATGCAACCTCGAAACCGCCACCGCGCTCATGACCCTCGCCGTATCGCAAGGCTGGGGCGCGGAAGATGTAGAAAAAGAGTTGGTAAGACTGCAATTATTGTGAAATCGAAATGAACCTGACCGACACCCATTGCCACCTCGCCGATCCCCCCTTGCGCGAAAACCTGCCACACGTTTTGACCGCCGCGCGGGAGGCAGGGGTAGGGCGGTTTATCGTTCCCGCGACCCGACCGCAGGATTGGCAGGACGTGGCGGATTTGGCGCAAAGGTTGTCTGAAAATCCGCTTTTAGGCAATATCCATATCGCACTCGGCATCCATCCTTGGTTTTCAGACGACGTTTCCGAACCGGATTTCCAGCGTTTGGAACAAGCATTGAAAGCGCGTCCGACGGCATGGGTCGGCGAAATCGGCTTGGATTTTTACGACAAAAATCAAACACCGCCTCAGCGCGAACGGCAAATCCAAGTTTTCAGCCGCCAGCTTGCCATCGCGCAAACCCTGCGCCGCCGCGTGATTATCCATAATCTCAAAGCCACCGCCGCCATCGCCGCCTCCGTCAAACAGACAGGTTTTACCTACGGCGGCATCGTTCACGCCTTTTCAGGCAGCGCGGAAGAAGCGCGCGTGTTGACGAAACTGGGTTTCAAAATCGGCATCGGTTCGCTGTTGCTGAACCCGAACGCACGAAAAATACGCGAAACCCTCAAAACCTTGAATGACAACGATTTCGTCTTGGAAACCGACAGCCCGTTTATGCTGAAAAACGAAATCAACACGCCCGCCAACATCCGCCAAATCGCCGCCATCGCCGCTGAAATTCGCGGCGTTGCCGTCGAAGAGATAGCGGAAGCGACCGAGCGGAATGTGGAAATGTTGCTGGCAGCAGAAAAGGTCGTCTGAAAACATTCCATCTTATCGGAATCCTGTTTTCAGACGACCTTGGGTTGTATCGGAAGCCATAGCGGTTTTGCGCGCCGCTGTGGCTTTTTATTTTACCTTGCTTTCCAAATATTCCGCCAGCCCGCGCTCGCGCAACACGCAGCTCGGGCATTCGTGGCAGCCGCCGACGATGCCGTTGTAGCAGGTGTGGGTCTGCTCGCGGATGTAGTCCAGCGCGCCCATTTCGTCCGCCAGCGCCCAAGTTTGCGCTTTGGTCAGGTACATCAGCGGGGTGTGGATTTGGAAGGCGTAGTCCATCGCCAGATTGAGGGTGACGTTCATGGATTTGACGAACACGTCGCGGCAGTCGGGATAGCCGGAAAAGTCGGTTTCGCACACGCCAGCGATGATGTGTCTGATGCCTTGTCCTTTGGCGTAGATGGCGGCGTAGAGCAAAAACAGGGCGTTGCGTCCGTCCACGAAGGTATTGGGCAGGCCGTCTGAAGCGGTTTCGATGGCGGCGGTGTCGTCCATCAGGGCGTTGTGCGTAATCTGCTGTATCAGGCTCAAGTCGAGTACGGTTTGTTTGACGCCCAAATCCTGCGCGATCCAGCGGGCGCGTTCCAGCTCGACGGCGTGGCGTTGTCCGTATTGGAAGGTGATGGCTTGAACGTTTTCGCGCCCGTAGGTTTGAATCGCCTGAATCAGGCAGGTGGTGGAGTCCTGGCCGCCGGAGAAGATGACCAAGGCTTGTTGGTTTTGCATGGTGAATCCTAGTTTTGGTAACGCGGGAGGTTTGCGAACCGCGTGGTTGGAAAGTTGACGGATTATAACGGATTTCGTCTATAATCGCGGCACTTCGTTTTTTTTCATACGGCATAATGATGAGCATCTACGCCCTTAAACCCAAATTCCAAAACCTGCTGCGCCCGCTGGTGCGCCGGCTTTATAACCGCGGTGTCACCGCCAATCAGGTTACGCTGGCGGCTTGCGCAGTGTCGGTCGCGGTCGGCATTTTGTTGTCGTTCGGCGCGCAGATTCCTGCTTTGTTTTGGCTATTGCCCGTGTGGCTGTTTGTCCGCATGGCGTTGAACGCCGTGGACGGAATGCTGGCGCGCGAGTTCGGTCAGCAGTCGGCATTGGGCGGCTATCTGAACGAAATCACCGATGTCGCTGCCGATGCCGCGCTGTATCTGCCTTTCGCCTTTATTGCCCCGTTTGACGGCGCACAAATCGGACTGTTTGTCTGGCTGGCGGCAATGACCGAATTTTGCGGCGTGTTGGGTCAGGTACACGGCAACGGTCGGCGTTATGACGGGCCGTTCGGCAAAAGCGACCGCGCGTTCTTTATCGGCGTACTGGCGGTGTGGTATGCGGTGGCAGGCAGCTTCCATACGGTTTTCTACGTCCTCATGTGGCTGGCTTGCGCGGCATTGGTTTACACCTGCTATAAGCGCGTCGTCAACGGCTTAAAGGTCGTCTGAAACCCGTTTTCCCATCTTCTACTCACTTAATAAAAAGAAAATATCATGCAAAAAACTTCGCACACCATCCCTTTGCTGCTCGCGCTTTTCATTTCCGCACTCATCGTCTGGTCGGGCATTAATCCGTCCGACCGTGCCGTTTGGTACGCTGAAATCCTTCCCGTTTCCATCGTGTTTATCGCACTCGTTGCCACTTACCGCCTCTTCCGTTTCAGCAATTTGGCTTATGTTTTCATGAGCTTTTGGCTGATTATGCACACCATCGGCTCGCACTACACCTTCGCCGATGTGCCCTTCGATTGGGCAAACCGCCTACTTGCGCCGTTCTTAGGCGAAAACCGTAACCATTTCGACCGCGTCGGACACTACATCATCGGCTTCTACGCCTATCCGATGGCGGAATGGCTGTTGCGCCGCAAACTCTGCCGTCCTGCGCTCGCCTTGTTTTTCTCCTTGTTCTTCATCATGAGCGTGGCGGCGGCTTACGAAATCATCGAATGGCAGTATGCGGTGATTGACGGCGGCGAAGCAGGGCTGGAAGTACTCGGTTCGCAAGGCGATATTTGGGATGCGCAAAAAGACATGCTCGCCGATACGCTGGGCGCGCTGACTTCGCTGGCGGTGTTTATGTTTACACGACCGGACAAGCGTTTGAAAGCAAGCTGACAGCGGTTGAACAATAGTGAAAAGGTCGTCTGAAACCATGAGATTTGGTTTCAGACGACCTTTCTTTTGTAGCTGAATCATAATCGGCAGGCTTTCCATCCGCCCTTTCGCGGAAGGATACCAATCAAAACCAGGCAATGCCGTATCGGTTTGGATGGGGAAGGTTATTCGCCGGCAAAAAAAGGTCGTCTGAAACCTTGAACCTCAGTTTCAGACGACCTTTAATCAGCTTTAAAACTACTGTTTACCGAACTGGCTGTAATCCACCACCATGTACTTGGCAGTAATTTTCTGCGAAGCGTTGCCTTCGTCACCCATCACAATCATCTGCGGTTTGCCGTTGACCGTAATCGAATCGACGGCTTCGACGTTGGTGATGTGTTGCAGGTTAGGCAGCGAGATTTTTTGCGGTTCGTCGGTCGGGTTGCCGCTCCAAGTCCACAGTTGCGAGAATTTCTGCCCGTTTTCATCCTTCACTTCGTTGGCGATGACGTAGTTTTTCAACACAGGGTCGTAGTTGATAGAACGGATACCGCCGCCGTCGATGTCGAGGATGGCGACTTCGTCAAACTCAGGCTTGGCATTGCGCTCGAACACGTCTTTCGGGTTGCTGATGAATGCCACCAGCGCCATATTGTTGAACTCAGGATCGCGGAAGCCCAAGACGAGGCGTTTCTTCACAGGGTCGAACGCCATGCCTTCGATATTGATTTCTTCAAAGGAAACTTCGGCTTTGGTGCGTTCGCGGATGAGGTCGTGCAATTTGTGGTCGGTTTCCAAAACCTGCGTCAGATTGTCGTAGCTGGTCAGTCCCAACACATTGCCGTCTTGGATTTTAAAGCGCATCAGGTGTTCGCGGTCAGGCGAACGGTTGCCTTTGCGGGTACGCGAGTGCGAAGTGAGCGCGTAGATAAAGCCTTCATCGTCGCGCGCCAATGCTTCCAAGTCGCTCAGGCGGCGTTTGAAGCCGGTAATCACGCGCGTATCCAAGGCCTCGTCTTCGATAAATCTGCCTGACGGATCGATGCTGACGATGCTGAATGCGTGGTTCGGTTCGTCTTCGGCAATCAGCAGTTTGCCGTCGGGAAGCTGTTGCACGGCGGATGGTTCATACACGCCGTTGAACATATTAATACCCAAAGAGCGCAGCTCTGCCGCATTATTGGCGGGCTGTGTCAGTAGCGAAGGCAGCGTCTTCACGCCGATAAACGCCGCCAGTGAAGCCAAAAGCCCCCAACGGAATACGGCATAGGACAAGTTGATGTATTTAAACTGTTTGTCCGCAAGCAGGCCCAGCCAGTAAAGATGATCACTCATCTTTTGATAGACTTGTTTGCGGTCGCCCATAATCTCCTGCATCATTTCCCAATATTGGTCTTTTTGCACCTTCACACGGTCTTCGTAAATCAGGATATTGGGTTGGCTACCGCTGAAAAAGCGCGTTTGGGTGCTGCTGAGGCGGGTTCTCAAATCACGCAGTTTGGCGCGTCCGCGGAAGAAATCCTTAACCCAAGCGCGCGCCGCCTGCATTTTGCCGATACGTTCGGGTGAAGCGGACAGCAGTGCGAACACGATGGACGCGGCGGCGGTAATCATAAACGTACTCGCCGGAATCAGAAATTCGGGTGACGATGAAAAAATAAATGCGCCCGAAATCATCAGCGCAGACACGATAAAACCGTTGAGCGAAATCATAATGTTCGCCTTGGTCGCCGCCAGCGCGAGCAGCTCCATCTCCGAACGCACAGCGTTGCGGAACATGGTTTCCACGCCTTTGTTCGTACCCAAAAGATCGGAAGGCGGCACATTGGCGGCTTGTTTTTTCTTCTTCGCCTTGTCTTTTTTGTCTTTCTTTTTCTTTTTGGGCTTTTCAGACGACGTCTCAATGCCTTCAAGGATGATGTTATCCGTCACTGCCTCTTCGGCATTGCTGTTTTGTTGATGGTCTGCCGTTTCAGACTCCGCAGCTTCTTCAACCTTTAAAACTTCTTCAGTTTTCACAGCTTCTTTAGTTTTTAAGGTTTCTTTAGCTTTATCAAACGCTTCTTCTGAGTCTTCCCAAACTTCGGAAACAGGCTGCGGCGCATCGGGATCGGGTCGTTCGAAAGGTTTCTCCCAGTCAGAAACCGTATTTTGCGACTCTTGCCCTTTTTTATTTTTATCGTGGAAATCCATGTTTATCCTCCGTTTGAGTGAATCAATTTAAATGGAAAGGAAAAAGCGTTTTTTAGTTCCTCTGATTCGGGGAATTTACACAACGTCATACATTATCGATAAAAACATTACACTTCTTGGGATAATCATGTTTGTAATGATGAAGTCGGCAATCCAAGTTCCCCTTCAACAAAAACTGCCGCCAAACGGGCAGTTTGCGGCAGTTGTAACGCATCGTTTATCAGTAGTCGATACGTTCTTTGATGATTCTCAATTCGGGGTAAGACAATTTGATGTCGTATTCGCGTCCGCCTTTGTAGGCTTCTACGTCCAATACAGGTCTGCCACGATAGTCGTCGGCGTCGATGTCGTGAACGCGGTAACCGCGTTGTTCAAGCATTCTGATCGCTTTGGTACGGTTTTGTTCAAAATTTTTGTCGCTGTAAATTTGGTGTTCGATGTAATCGTTGGCACCTGCGACAGCAGCGGACAAAGCGACGATGGCGGTCAATAATAATTTTTTCATGTTCGACTTCCTTTCGAAATGTGTCATTGGGGTTTTGATGGGTGTATTTAAACACGGCAAAATTAGCAGTCATTTAGCACTTCGTTAAACGTAGTAAAGGTCGTCTGAAACGGTTCAGACGACCTTTTTTTGCTTCTTTCTGTCATCTCATTTATCCGTTTATCAGATAACGATTGCATAAATTCAGTGTGTCATGATACCGTTCAAAAATATGACTATCAGGAGTTTTTCATGTCCGAGCAACAAAAATACTTTTCTACCCAAGACGGCACTTCGCTTTTCTACCGCTACCGACCCGCTGCCGACGGTTCGGCCGATAAAGCCATCGTGCTGTTCCACCGCGGCCATGAGCATTCCGGCCGGATGATGTTTGTTGCCGACGAACTCGGTTTCGACGATTTTGCCTATTTCGCATGGGACGCGCGCGGTCATGGCCACAGCCCCGGCGAACGCGGCGACAGCCCCAGTATCGGTACTTCCGTTGCCGATGTGGACGACTTCATCCGACATATCCAAAGCGAATATGGCATCAAACCTGAAAACATCTGCGTGATCGCGCAAAGCGTCGGCGCGGTATTGGTGTCTACTTGGCTACATGACTACGCGCCGAAAATCCGCTGTGCCGTATTGGCATCGCCCGCATTCAAAGTCAAACTCTACGTTCCTTTTGCCCGCACCGGCTTGAAAATCATGCAGAAATGGCGCGGCAATTTCTTTGTCAACAGCTACGTCAAAGCCCACTACCTGACCCACAACAAAGAGCGCCAAACCAGCTACGACAACGATCCGCTTATCGCACGCGCCATTTCCGTGCGCATCCTGCTCGGTTTGTATGAGGCTGCTGAACGTGTCGTCGCTGATGCACAGGCAATTACCACACCCGTACAGCTTTTGATTTCGGGCAGTGATTGGGTGGTTCACCACAAACCGCAACATGATTTCTACAACCGCTTGGGTAGCCGCATCAAAGAACGCCATATCCTGCCCGGCTTCTATCACGACACTTTGGGTGAGCAAAACCGCGAAATCGCCTTTGTCGAAATGCGCCGCTTTATCCGCGAACGTTTCAATCAGCCTTTCTATCAAGTCGATTTGACCCAAGCCCACTTGCACGGCGAAAGCCGTCGCGAAGCTGACGAATTGGCAACACCTTTGTCTATTTATTCGCCGCGCGGCGCATTTTGGGCAGTTTACCGCACTTCCCTCGACCTTGGCGCGCGTTGGAGCGAAGGTTTGAAAATCGGCAAGGAAACCGGCTACGACTCAGGCAGCACGCTGGATTATGTGTACCGCAACGAACCGCAGGGCAGCAACGCCTTTGGTGTGGCGGTGGACAAACACTATCTCAACGCCATCGGCTGGCGCGGCATCCGCCAACGCAAAACCAATATCGGCAAAGCGATTCAGACTGCCTCTGCCAAGCTGCGTGAAGCGGGCAAACCCGTACATGTTCTCGATATTGCCTCGGGACACGGCCGCTATGTGCTCGATGCATTGACTGCCGACACGCTGCCCGATTCCGTGCGCCTGCGCGATTACAGCCCGATTAACGTCGAAGCCGGACGCAAGCTGATTGCCGAACGCGGTCTGCAAGACACGGTTACCTTCGACGAAGTCAATGCCTACGACCGCGCCAACTATCAGGATTTGCAACCGCGTCCCACGCTCGGCATCGTTTCCGGTCTGCATGAATTGTTTGCCGACAACGATTTGATTTTGAACTCACTCTACGGCTTCGGCGATGCGATTGAAGCAGGCGGCTACCTGATTTACACCGGCCAGCCGTGGCATCCACAGCTCGAAATGATTGCGCGCGCGTTGACCAGCCACAAAGCGGGCAGCCCCAACTGGGTAATGCGCCGCCGCAGCCAGCAGGAAATGGATCAGTTGGTTGAGAAAGCAGGTTTTGAAAAAATCCATCAGTGGATAGACGAAGACGGCATTTTCACCGTGAGCCTGGCTGTGAAGAAATAAAAAGAGAAGTTTACAAAAGACCGCCGTTTCGCGCGTAGGGGACAAGTTTTAGATTGCCGCGTGTGTGAAATGGCGGTTGCAGATGTGCAACAATTTTTGATTTTTGACCGGCAACAGACAAAACGAAAGGTCGTCTGAAAACTCGTTTCGGTTTTCAGACGACCTCAAAGAAGCTTAAATCGTTCGTTTAAAATTAACGGTCGATGTTAACAGGTTCGCAGTTTTTCACGATGAAGCGGTTTTGTGCATCGCTAACGCCTACCACTTCAGAAGTGGTGTGGGTGTTGCGGTCGATGTAACCGGCAGACATAGAGAAGCCGCGTTTGTTGGTGAAGGTAGTGCCAGTGCTGTCAGAGCGACGTTTGTCGGTGCGCAGGCTGATTTGTTTGCCGGCTGCATTTGCAGAAGCGCCTACTGCATTGCCGCGACGGTCAAATTCATAAACGACATTCAGTTTTTTACCGTTGTCGCATTTGTAAGTAACGTAGCCTGCAGGAGCAGCAGCGGCAGTCATGGAAACACCGGCGGTCAGAACAGCTACGATAGCGGCAGATAAGAATTTCATCTGGTATTACTCCATAAAGTAAAAAAGAGTGATGTGTGGCGTGGACGATCCGGCGCCATCCTTGCTTTACTGTGAAAGCTGAACATATTTTATCCGTTCCGAAAAAACATGCAACATGTCGATATGCAAAGCTATACAAAGAAATTTTCGGGAAAAGTTATTACGCTTGTACAAATTTTAATAAGGTGAAGTTTTATAATGAAAAAGTCACTAATATTACTAATTATTTCCGCATTTTCATCCGTCTGTTATGCCGATGCGGCTGACTGGACTCCGTTGCTGGAATCTATGAAGAAAGGCTGCTCTGTTGATTCTGAAGCCTTGCCTTATGGGAAGTCCGATATCGGCAGACTGCCTGCTAAATACCGCGCCTCCGTCGCCCGCAGCCATAGCAGGCAGACAGCGTCAGATGGTGAAGTATTGACCATCGAATTGAAAAATTCTGTTGCTTTTGGACAGCCGTTGTCAGCCTTAGTTATTGAATCTAATGAAGGATACGGCCATGTCAAAATGAAGTTTGCCCGAAATGCCGATATGTCTAAGCTTATTCCCTTATTTACAACACCAACCGATAAACGACGCGGTATGTTGGCAGCGGGTAGGGCGCAGAATTTTTGTGTCAAAGGCGCGAACGGGACGTTGAAGCAATACCAATCTTCGCGGCATCACTGGCGCACCGTTTCGTCTGATGGTCCGTGGCAGGAATTCCGCTACCATCCAAAAGAACACGCTTTATCCTGCTTGAGTTCCGACTATTATGGCGATGAAGTGGAATGCACTAGATAAAACATGAAACCTACGCTGAAAACTTCTCTACTCAAACTCGCTTTGGTCGGCATACTTTTTTATGCCAGCTACACTTTGTCCAACTATTACGCGGCATCGCTGGCTTATGTGCCGGAAATCGCTTTTGCGTGGGAGCGCGGCATTCCGTTTTGGGAATGGACGATTTTGCCTTATTGGTCGCTGAACCTGATGTACGCTGCGGCGTTTTTCCTTTGCCGAAATTCGCGTGAACAAAACCGCTACGTTGCAAGGTTGGTATCGGCGCAAATCATTGCCACTACTTGCTTTATGTTGTTTCCGCTGCATTTCGGCTGGCCGAAGCCGCCTACCGACGGGCTGTGGGGCGTGATGTTTGATTCATTGGTCGCATTTGATTTGCCGTACAACCAATCTCCGTCACTGCATATCACGCTGTCTATCATTGTCGGTTCGTTTTATTGGACGCGGTTTCCCAAAATCCGTTTGCCGATTTTGCTGTGGCAAAGCCTGATTGCTTTGTCGGTGCTGACAACTTACCAACACCATTTTATCGACGTGCCGACCGGCGCGCTGCTGGGCTGGCTGGTGTTGTGGGCAGTACCGCAACACGGCGCATCGCCTTTCAAGAGACGAAGCTTGTCCGTAGCACAGCCGGACAGCCAAACAGGTCGTCTGAAAACGAGCGAAGCGAATTTCGCCAAAACGGATGAAGCGAGTTTCTGTGAAGCGAAAACTTCCCCCGCAACACGTTCCCGCGAAATCAAAATCACCATGCTGTATCTGGCAGGTGCGGTATTGTCGGCACTGCCATCCTTTTTAGGCGGCGTGTGGTTGTGGATGTTGTGGGTCAGCGTGTCGTTATCGGTAGTCGCTTTTGCCTATCTGACCGGCAACGCGGCGGTGTTCCAAAAACAGGCTGACGGCAGCTTGTCGGCGGCGGCAACGATTTTGCTGCTGCCTTATCTGGCTGGCGTGCGGTTGAATATGGCGTACTGGCTGCGCGGCAAGGCGAAGACGGCGCAGGTGCGCGATGGTGTGTGGATTGGCAGCGTATCAGGGATTTCAGACGACCTCCCCGCCGTATTGGACGTATGCGCCGAATATCCTCACCCTCGTTATCGCGGCGCATACCGCACTTTGCCGCTGCTTGACATGGTTGCGCCGTCTGAAAACGATTTGGTGCAGGCGGCTTTGCTGCTGGAAGCATTGCGTCGGCAACACGGTAAGGTCCTGACCTGTTGTGCGCTGGGCTACGGACGCAGTGCGGCAGTGGTGCTGACTTGGCTGCTGGTTTACGGCGGCTGTCGGGATTTGGCACAGGCAACGGCGGAACTGAAACAGACCCGCCCGCAGATGGTGCTGCCGCCGGAAACGGCAAAAGCAGTAGAAGCGGCGGCAGGCCGTCTGAAAAATTTCTGAACAGTTCAAAAGGGAAACCCATGAATACAACACCAGCAACCGACAGCCTGATTACCTCCCGCCTGCTTGTCACCGCCCGCTATACCGCCGTGTTCAACGTCTTGCTATTCGCTTTGTCCGCGCAACGCGGCGGCGCGTGGTCGGCGGTGCAGCTTGTCTTGGCGGCGGCGCTGTTGTACTACCACATCCGCATCGAATTCGACCGTCGCGTGTTCCAAGATTTTGCCGACGGCCGCTATACACCCGAAACCTTTGACCAAACTTTGAGGCAAACCGGCTTGCGCCGCGTTTCAGACGACCCCTCCATGCCGCAGCGTGTGGCGGGCGCACTTGCCTTGTGGCGCAAAAGCCTTTACCTGACGGCTGCACAATCGGCAGTTTTCCTTATCCAAATCCTCTGATGTCATGAAAAATTTTATTAAAAAACAACTTGCATGGCTGACCGACCAAGCATTGTGCCTGTCGGTATCCTTCCTCACCGGCGTCCGCCCCAAAAGCCCGCGCGAGCTGGCGTTCAATCCGCAGCAGAAAGTGTATTACGCCAATCACGGCAGCCACGGTGATTTTTTGCTGGTGTGGATTTCCCTGCCGCGCCGCTGGCGGCTTTCGACGCGTCCCGTTGCCGGTTCGGATTACTGGCTGACCAACAAACTCAAACGCTTCATCATCCAAAACGTCTTCAACGCGCTCTTGATTCCGCGCCACAGCGACAATCCGCAGTCGATTACCGAACAGATGAACCACGCGCTCCAAGCGGGCGATTCGCTGATTATCTTCCCCGAAGGCACACGCAATACGGACGAAAACGAAATCCTGCTCCCTTTCAAATCAGGCATTTACCATCTGGCGAAAAGTAAGCCTGACACCGAGTTTGTGCCGATATGGATAGACAACATCAACCGCGTCCTGCCCAAAGGCAAAGTGCTGCCCGTGCCGCTGTTGTGTGAAGTCCACATCGGCGAACCGCTGACCCTGCGCGAAGATGAAGACAAAGACACTTTCCTGACACGCACCCGCGAAGCCTTGCTGGCGTTGAGGTCGTCTGAACACGAGTGCAACGAGTCTAAACAAAACAAAGGAGCTGCATCGTGAGCTTTGTTAACACGTCCGGCCAAATCATTACCGAACAAACCACCGCACATCTGACCCCGCAAGCAGGCTATATCTTTACCAGCGTATTTGCCATATTGATTTTTGCCAGCGTCATCGGGCAATGGCTGAAACGCAAAAACGGCGCAGACAATGCCACCATCTCCAACCTCAACGCCCGCATCTACGCTTGGTGGCTGATGACGCTGGTGCTGTTGGTCGCATTTTGGTTCGGCAAAACGGGGACGGTGGCGCTGTTTTTCCTGATTTCGTTTGCCGCTTTGCGCGAATTTATGACCCTCGTCTATCGCCGCCGCAGCGATTATTACAGCATGGTGGTGTGTTTCTACCTGCTACTACCGGTGCAATATTATTTCGTCTATGACGGTTGGTACGGCATGTTCAGCATTTTCATTCCCGTGTACGGGTTTCTGGTGTTGCCGATTATCGCCAGCCTGAGCGGTCAAACCGCCCATTTCCTCGAACGCGCCGCCAAAACGCAATGGATGTCTATGATCTGCATCTTCTGCCTTTCACACGTTCCTGCTCTGATGTTCTTGAATTTGGACGGTTTCGACAGCAGCGGCAATATCCTGCTGCTGATGTTCCTGATTTTCGTGGTGCAGGCTTCGGACGTGTTGCAATACGTTTGGGGCAAACTGGTCGGCGGTGCCAAAATCATGCCGTCGCTTTCTCCGTCTAAAACCATATCCGGCACGGTCGGCGGCATTTTGTCCGCTACCGTACTCGCCGCGCTGCTGTCGCCCATGACGCCATTTAGCCACGGACAAGCCGCCGCTATCGGTTTTGTCATCTGCCTGATGGGTTTCTTCGGCGGGCTGGTGATGTCCGCCATCAAACGCGACTACGGCGTCAAAGACTGGGGCAACATGATACGCGGCCACGGCGGTATGCTCGACCGCGTGGATTCCATCTGCTTCGCCGCGCCCGTGTTCTTCCACATTGTCCGGTATTATTGGAACGGTTGATCCTGTCGCTATCTATAGTGGATTAACTTTAAACCAGTACGGCGCTGCCTCGCCTTGCCGTACTATCTGGATTTTGGGGAATTTTGCAAAGGTCTCTATCTGTACTATCTGCGGCTTCGTCGCCTTGTCCTGATTTAAATTTAATCCACTATATCATCCTGCTCGCAACCAAGCGAAAAGGTCGTCTGAAATCCCATTTTGGTTTTCAGACGACCTTATATATTGCGCTCCATCAGGGGCGCATATTTTTAATTCTTGTAAAGCCCCTTAACTCTAGCCAGTGAAGGGGCTTAATCATGTTTATTTTCTACACCGTCAATCCCGAACCTGTATCTTTCCCAAAAGCATACATCTTGAAAGTGTTCAGGGATAAAGACAACGAATCCCAATGCATCAAAACACTTTGTTTCCTTATCCGCAATCCGACTTTGAAACAAAAAACCGAAAACGAAGCGTATGAATACGGCAGATTGTTTGTTAAAGAATTGATGGACAAGGAATGCAACCGTGAAAGCCTTGGAAGATAAGGCCGTGGCGGTGGCCGCGGACATGGCGGACGCGTCAGCGGACGGCGGGGCTGCGGCAACCGCCGAAGGCTGCCCCCCTAGGCTAATAGGGGGGGAGCAAAACAAAACCCCAAATCCGAAGGGTGCGGAAAAAACAGAAAACCAAGAATTCCAATTCGAATATTTCAGCCATTTTGTATCGGACGGCAAAGGCAGATTTATAGAAATACCGTTAAGGCGTGGAAGGGATGACGGAGCGTTCATAGACCAAATCACTTTCACCATTCATGAAGATTCTTTGCCGAAAGTAACAGGAAAAGGATTGGTTTCAGATACGGAATTTGTCGTTCAGTATAGTGAGCTGCTGGAAGGGATATTGGGATTTGGCATTACTCAAAAACTGCCGTTTAAAGGAAAGTTTTTCTATAAAAGCTGTTACCAACTTGGGCCTGATAACGTCGAATACGGAAAGGTTCACTATGGCGGTCAGCGAGAAACGATGTTGGTTGAATTAAACGGTACGGGTTGCATGGCGGCATTACCCGGTTGGGAAAACCGATTGTATGAATTCTTAAGTAAATGCGTCCGACCCAAAATAACCCGTGTCGATGTCGCCCATGATTTTTTTAACGGCCAGTACACACCCGATCAGGCAATGCTAGACCACGATAACGGTCATTACGACGTACACAACATGCGGCCAAAAAGCGAATGTCGAGGCACGGCATGGCGAAATGAAGACGGCAGCGGAAAAACCTTTTACATCGGCAAGCGCGGAAACTCAAAGTTTACCCGTGTTTACGAGAAAGGCAGACAGTTCGGAGATGTTGACAGCACTTGGGTCAGGTTTGAAACCGAATTCAGGGCGGGGGATATAGAAATACCCTTGGATATGCTGCTTTATCCCGGTTCGTATCTCGGCGGTGCATATCCGATTTGCAAGGCGATTTTCAAGACCGAAGCAAAGCGGATGGAAGCAAAAGTAGAAACCGTTAATTTGACATTCGACCATAAGCTTTTCCATGCAAGGAATCAGGTCGGCAAGATGGTCAACTTCCTCCGCGATATAGGGTGGGACGATAGCAGGATAGTTGATGAGCTTCTGAAAGGCGTTGAAGGCTATCCGAAAGGATTACAGCCTGAACAGTACGATTGCAGAAACCAAACGCAGAAATTCCAGTATATACACGAAGAACAGAAAGCCATTAACGCATTGAACATTGAAACACTGTTTGATGATTTGAATGAAGAGAAAGAAACAGCATTCCCACAAGACAGGGAAAGGCAACACATTAAGGATATTGAGTACGAGGAACGTCAAATATCCGATTTTTTAAACAACTGAAGGAAATTGAAAAATGTTTGAAACAAGCCAAGTAACCACATATTCGGCCACTTTGTTGGGCGCAAAACAATTCAGAGGCGAAATCGACGGTAACAAAATCGATTCATGCACAGTCTTGGTAGCCAGTCCCATGCCGTCCAACGGCAATGCCGTGGGTTTTACCGCGGCAAGCATGAAGTTTGGCGACAGCCATAATTTTGAAAAATTGAAAAACCTTAAATTCCCCTGTGCGGTTGATGTAACCGTCGCCATGGAATCAACAGGCAAAGGCTTAGTACCGAAATTGTTGGATTTCCAATTAAAGGTTGCACCTAAAGCCTAAGAAAGGCTGAATCATGAGTAAGTATAAGCAAAAATTTATTGTTCAAGAACTTGAAAACCATGAATTCATCTATCCCGATCCATTCGGCGATATTGGCTTTACGGCCAACATTAAATCTGCCGGTCAATATGAAAGTTATGAAGACGCTTTCAGTTCGGCGATTGAAGAAATCGGCGGTGAATTTTTAATTTTCAGTTTTTATACAAAAGAAGATTAAGTTTAAGAGGCTCGGCGGGCGGTCTCTGAAACCTTCACAAAGCCCGCAAAACCATTTTTTTTATCAACATTTCGTAAAGGAAAACAAAATGAACCTGAAACAAAAACTGCAATACGCCGTCGCTGGTGCTTCCGTTGCCATTATGTCTTTGCCTGCAATGGCAGAAGACAGCGCGTTGATTACAGCCGCTAAAGCTGAACTGTCAGGCGCGAAAGAAGGCGTTTCGTCTATTGGCGCGGTTGTTATCGGTGTCGCTGCTGCAATGGTCGTTGTTGGTCTGATTATTAAAGCAGTACGCAAAGGCGGTTAATAGCAATGGGTTATCAAGTCGGCCGTGTTTGCCATTTCACACACGAAGCGGCGACAAACGACGTGATGACCCATGTAGTGCCGACAATAGACAA
>NZ_KV794929.1:0-200 GCF_001808875.1 Neisseria sp. HMSC064E01 | reverse complement strand
GAAGACTTGCCCCACTTATCTGTCTTTCAAGCTTTTCAGACGACCTCAAGCCAAGGTCGTCTGAAAATGTCGGAAAACCTGCCCCACTCATCGGGGATAAAAATCAAACAGCCTTGATGGTTCGTTCCATCAAGGCTGTTTTTGCGTCGGGCGTATTGTCAAGCTGCTTGGATAATGCGGTATTGCCCGTTGCCGAATAC
>NZ_KV794928.1:22060-38369 GCF_001808875.1 Neisseria sp. HMSC064E01 | reverse complement strand
AAAGCCGAAGAAGCACGTAAAGCTGAAGAAGCCCGTAAAGCTGAAGAAGCTCGTAAAGCTGAAGAAGCACGCAAGGCAGAGGAAGCGCGTATTGCTGCGCGTAAGGCTGATTTGGTGAAAAAAGCCACCGAAGCGGGTTTGAACCAAAAACAGGCCGCAGCTTTTGCCGCGTCCAATGTGGATACGGCCGATTCCGAAATTCAGACGGCCTTGGATGCTGCGTTTAAAGCGGCAGTTGCCGAAGCCAAAGGCGGCGTGTATGCAGAAGGCTTTGACGAGCAGAAAAATCAGGTTTCGCAATCGTCGGAATCTCGGGAAGTGCTGACACCGTCAGGCAAAACAACGACATGGCGGACGACAACCGTTTCATCCGTGCAGAAAGCCTACAACCAGGATTATTCCGTCGTAGTCGGCAACGGTACGGTTACGAAAACAAACGACAGCTACAACGGCACGCAGACCGACACGACGTTTGCCGTCAGCAAAGTGGCGGGTTACGCCACGCCTGACAAAGCCGTGCCGACCACAGGCTCTGCCGAATATCAGGGCAAAGCATTCTCGAAAGAGGGCAGCGGCGATTTGAACTACACCGTCAATTTCGACAAACGTACCGGCTCGGGCAGGATTACCGATATTGCCGAAACGGGCAGAATCGATTTGGCCGAAGGGAAACTCGGCAAGGTCGGCATCGGCGGCAAAACCGTAACCGGCGTCAGCGCGGCGGCTTCCGCCGAAAACGGCTCGAAAGGCACATACCGCCTCGGCCTGTTCGGCAAAGCGGCGGAAGAAATCGCAGGATCGGCCAAGCTGCCGGAAAGCGAAATCGGCTTCGGCGGCAAACGTGGGGACTTTATCAGCCGCGAAGAAACCGAACGCCTGGAAAAACGCAAAGCCGAGTTGAACAAAAACGCAACCGAAGGCGGGCTGACTGCCACTCAGGCCAAAGACTATGCCGAAAAATACCTGAAACAGGACGATGCGGCGGCGCAGGCGGAATTAGGTAGATTAATCAAACAGGCCAACTACAACAAAGGCTTGGAAGAGGCGCAGAAAGCGATCAGTGCGTTGGATACTTATCCTGTCAAATCGCTTGACGAATACAAAGCCGATCCGGAAAAACTTCATTACATATTTGCTTATGCCAAGGATTACAGCGGAAATAAAAAGCTATACCGCCAGCCGTTTTCAGTTGTATTGAGTAATGTCGTTAACAAAGACAAGGATAAAGAATATTGGGGGAATGCCCATGCTTATCATCAGATTGCAGGTTATGCCACTCCTGAAAAACTGTTACCGACTTTGGGTACAGCGACATATGCAGGGAAAGCAATCATGCAGCCTGATGATGGAAAAGTCAGCTATGTTGTTGATTTCGGCAAACGAACAGGGTCGGGAGAGATAACTGGTCTTGATGATTTTGGCAAAATCACTTTGCAAGAAGGCTCAATCGCCAAAGTTTCTCTGCAAAACAAGCAGATGATGGGTATCAGCAGCACAGCCGTATCTGAAAAAGATTACTGGCAAAATACTCCCCTGACAGGTTCATACATATTGGGTTTCTTCGGATCAGAAGCCCAAGAAATTGGCGGTCTTGTCGAATTTGAATCTGTTTATAAAGGTTATTCAAATCAAACCAGCGGCAAAAAAGAAATCGGCTTTGGCGGCCAGCGCGGCGAAATCAAAAAATAAACCCGCACGGCAACGGCTTTAAACCGCAACAGGCCGTCTGAAAAGCGTTTTCCGTTTTCAGACGGCCTTTTTCCGCAATCCGAACAATCTCCGATACCCGAAACCATGAACAAACTTTCCCTGCTCCTGCTGCCGTTTCCGCTGGCGGCACTGGCCGACGGGCCGACCGTGCTCGTGCCCGAGCCGCTGTTTTTTGAAAACCGTGAGGCGGCGCAGATGCCGTCTGAAAACCTGCCCGAGCCTGCGCCTGCCGCGCCGCTTTCAGACGGCCTTTCGCCGCAAGACGGTTTGGAAGCGCAAATCAATCATGCGGTTTTCCGCCGCGACTGGCAAGCTTTGCCGCCGCTGCTGGCGCGTTACCGCAATCTGCCCGCACGCGACCAAACGCTTTACGATTACGCGCTGGGCGCATTGCGCCGCGCCCAGTTGCACCATAAGGAAGCAATCGCGCTGTATCGCGGCATTGTCGGGCGGCATCCCGATTTGGCCTATCCGCGTTTTGACTTGGGCGTGATGCTGTTTGAAGACCGACAATACCACGCCGCCGAAGCCGAGCTGCAACACGCCCTGCCTGATTTGTCGCCCGAAATGCAGAACATTGCCGGCCGATATTTGGCTGCCGTCCGCGAGGCCGAAAGCTGGCAGCCCGATGTCTCGCTGCAATACGAGGCCACGGACAATGTGAACAATGCCGCCGACGCGCGTTTTATCGAAATCGACGGCAAAAGATGGCAGAAAACGGCTGACAGCCTGCCGCAGCGGGCACACGGCCTGCGCTACGGCGCGTCTGTGTCGCGTGAAAAAAATCTCGGCGGACACCATTATGCCTACGCCAAACTGGGCGGCGACGGTGTCGCTTATTGGGACAACCATGATTTCGACGAGCAGAGCCTGAACATTGCCGCAGGCTATAAAAACCATTCGGCGGCGCGCTCGTTCGGCCTTGTGCCGTTTGCCGAAACCAATTGGCTGGGCGGCAGCCGCTACAACCGCGCCGATGGGGTGCAGGCCGATTTTTCCCGCCGTTTCGGTGCGAAATGGCGCGTGATGCTGAATGCGGGATATGTCCGCAAACGCTATCGGGAGCCGCATATTGCAGAGCGCTACAACGGCAAAATGCCGCTGGCGGGAGTAACGCTGATGTATGCCGCGCCAAAGGGCTGGCTGTTTTACGGAGGAGCAGACTGGTCGCACGACATGACCAAAGAAGAGGAGCAGGCATCCGTGCGCAAGGGCATACGCTTCGGCGCGGCGAAAGCGTTTGAGAACGGATTCGGCATCCGCACCAACCTGCGCTACGCCCGCCGTACCTTTGATGCGCCGGGAAGCCTGGTGTACCGTCTGACCCGTAAAGACCATGAATATCAGGCAAATGCCTCTATTTGGCACAATAAAATTTCATGGAAAGGCTTAGTGCCGCATTTGAATTTCCGTTATCTGAAAATCGACAGCAATATGAGCGGCTTCTATTCCCGCAAGAGTATGCAGACGTTTATCAGCGTGGAGAAACAGTTTTAAAACGGTTGATTCTAAAATCTAAGATGTTGAAACAATGTAACAAAGGTCGTCTGAAAAACCAAAGAAAATGGTTTTCAGACGACCTTTTTTTGTTTATGTCTATCAAGCGGACTGTATTGGGATGATACGGTTTTGACTGCGTTTGGCACCGCCTTCGCAATAGTTGGTTTTGACGTATTCTTCGACAATTTCCAAGAATTCGGCTGCGATGTTGTCGCCTTTTAAAGTCACTTTACGCTCCCCGTCAACATAAACCGGGGCAACAGGGGTTTCGCCGGTTCCAGGCAGGCTGATGCCGATGTCTGCCAGTTTGCTTTCGCCCGGCCCGTTAACGACGCAGCCCATGACTGCAACGTTTAAAGATTCCACACCGGGATAGATGGTGCGCCATACGGTCATTTTTTGACGCAGGTAATTTTGTACGTCTTGGGCGAGCTCTTGGAAGACCGTACTGGTGGTGCGTCCGCAACCGGGGCAGGCGGTAACCATGGGGGTAAACGAGCGCAGACCCATGGTTTGTAGAATTTCTTGACCGACGATCACTTCTTGAGTACGCGAGCTGCCGGGTTCGGGGGTAAGTGAGATACGGATGGTGTCGCCGATACCTTCTTGGAGCAGTACGGCCAAGGCTGCAGTAGAGGCAACAATGCCTTTGCTGCCCATGCCTGCTTCCGTTAAGCCTAAGTGGAGCGGATATTGGCAACGGCTGCCCAACTCGCGGTAAACCTGAATCAAATCTTGAACGGAGCTGACCTTGCACGACAAGATGATTTTGTTTTCAGGCAAACCTAATCGGACGGCTTTTTCAGCAGATTCCAACGCCGAAATAATCAAGGCTTCTTTCATGATTTCTTCAGGCGGTTTGGGCGATGAGGACGCCAGATTGGCATCCATCATGCGCTTGGCGAGGCTTTGGTCAAGCGAACCCCAGTTGACGCCGATACGGACGGCTTTGTCGTTTTCGGCGGCAGTCCGAATCATATAGGCAAATTTTTCATCACCTTTTGCGCCTTTGCCGACATTGCCGGGGTTGATGCGGTATTTGGACAAGGCTTTGCCGCACTCGGGAAATTCTGCCAACAGACGTTCGCCATTGAAATGGAAGTCGCCAATCAGCGGGGTGGTGTAACCCATGTCGTCCAAACGCTGGCGGATTTCGGCAACTTTGGAGGCGGCTTCCGGGCTGTTGACGGTAATGCGCACCATTTCTGAGCCTGCATCGCTCAATTCTTTGACTTGCAGGGCGGTTGCTTTAGCATCTGCGGTGTCGGTATTGGTCATCGATTGCACGACAACGGGAGCATCTGAACCGACGGTGAGATGATCGATTTGTACTTGATGGGTTTGGCGGCGTTTGGGTGTGTTCATCTTTATTTTTTTCCTGCTACAAAGGAAGCTGATTTTTCACCGGCAACCCGGTATTCTGCCAGATTGATGGTTGTCCCGCCATAATTGGCTTGTGCACCTGTGGCAATACCGATCCATACATTGTAGGGCGCACCGCCTTTAAAACGCCTTTCGCTTCCTGCGGGAATGATCCGGCTGAAAATCATGGTACCTTTCTTGTCGGTGATAATCAGATTGCTTCGGTATTGGACTTTAATCCAAAGCTCGTCTGAATCGACTTTGACTTCAGGTGCGGATGCCGCTGCTTCGGATGCGGCGACACTTGAAGCTGCTTTTTCGGCATTGGATATTTCTTGTTTGCCGTTTTCTGCCATATTGGAAACGGCAACATTTTCTTTTTTCAAATCCGGCGTCTGCATACTGTTACGTACTGCATCGCTGTTTTGCGCGACTTGTTGTTCGTTTTCATGATTGGACTTGCTTTGCCAAACATAAATACCGCCGCCAAGCAGGATGAGTGCTGCCACGCCCAAGACCCATTTGGGAAAGCCGACTTTTTCACCATCTTGGTAGTTTAAGCCGGTATTTTGTTTGCGATCTACCAGATAGACATGGTCTTCTTCCGGCGCAGAAATGGCTTTCAGACGACCTGTAATGGTTGCTTCATCGATTTTCAACAGACGGGCATAAGAACGCAGATAGCCCATAACGAAGACCAATCCTGAAAAGAAAGAATAGTCTCCTTTTTCAAGTGCTTCAATTTGTTCGGCAGACAGTTTCAACCGTCGCGCTACTTCGTCAATATCCCAACCTGATTTGTGTCTGAGTTGTCCCAGCTCATCACCCAATGATTTGGCAGCTTGAATGTCGTATTCGTTTTTCTTTTGATTTTCCATGTAGTTACTTACCTGTGGTTACTGCCTGTAATTGTTCCGAGTAGGGGAAGTTTGCCCTTAACTGGGCTTCGTATTCGTAGGCTGCCTGGCTATTGCCCAAAGCAGTCGCCAATTTCCAACCCAGCAGCAAATCATCTGCCTGCAAGACATCGACTTTGCTTTGGTATTGACGGAAATAATAGTCCGCTTCGTTTAAATTGCCTGCCAGCATTTTGGTTCTTGCCAATTCTTTAAACGCAGGCGGGAATTGGGGTTGCGCAGCCAAAGAGCGTTCGAGGTAAGCTTCTGCCAGCGAATATTGGCCCATCTTCGCGCTGCAAATGCCTTTGTTGAGGTTGGCGATAAATGGGGATGGATAAGTCGGATCGGCGAGGGCTTTGTCAAAATAACTGATGGACTGGGCGGGATTATTCATCTCGCTGCACAAGAACCAGCCGTAGTTATTATTGATTTCCGCATTGTCAGGTTTCAAAGATAGGGCTTTTTGGAAGCTTTCCTGTGCCTTGTCGCGCACTTTGAGATATTGATAAATTTGCGCGCGAACCAGCCATGCATCTTCATTGCTGCTGTCTGCTTTCAATGCCTCTTCAATGCTTACCGTTGCTTGACGGTAATCGCCCCCGCGCATGTATTCGATAGCCAACTGGGTTTTGATATTGGCGACCTGTGTCGCACGTTCCGCTCTGCTTGGACCTTTCGGGCCGGCGCATGCGCCCAAAACTAAAGTTAAAATAATGGGTTGCCAAATGTTCAGTTTCATAATCAGCTCTGTTGTTCAACCAAAATCTGCTGCCATTTTTGTTGGCGGCGTGTTTTATCTTGTACTTGTCCTGCCAATTGACCGCAAGCCGCGTCAATATCGTCGCCACGCGTTTTGCGGACGGTTACCACGAATCCTGCCTGCTGCAAAATATCGCGGAAAACGCGGATATTTTCATTGGTAGAGCGTTCGTAGCCGGAATTTGGGAAGGGATTGAACGGAATCAGATTGAATTTGCACGGTACGTCTTTTACCAACTCAACCAGTTCACGCGCATGCTGCGCCTTATCATTGACTCCGTCCAGCATAACGTATTCAAAAGTAATGAAATCTCTTGGTGCTTTGACCAAATAGCGTTGACATGCCGCCATCAATTCTTTCAAGGGATATTTTTTATTTAGCGGAACAATTTGATCACGTACTTCGTCGTTGGAAGCATGAAGGGACACTGCCAGCGCAACAGGCATCGCATCGCGCAACCTGTCCATTTGCGGCACCATACCCGATGTGGAAACGGTAACGCGACGGCGGCTTAGACCGTAGCCATGATCGTCCAGCATGATACTCAATGCAGTGACGACATTATCAAAGTTCGCCATCGGCTCACCCATGCCCATCATCACCACATTGGAGATCACACGTTCGTTTTTCGGCGTAACGCCCATCGCTTTGTTTGCCCACCACAATTGTCCGATGATTTCCGCAGCGGTCAGATTACGGTTGAAACCTTGGCGGCCGGTAGAACAGAAGGTGCATTCCAATGCGCAGCCGACTTGCGAGGAAATACACAACGTACCGCGTTCTGCTTCGGGAATAAATACCGTTTCCACGCCGTTGCCCGTTCCTACATCCAGCAGCCATTTGCGCGTACCATCGGAGGATTCTTGCGCCATCATCAGTTTGGGCACATCCACGCTTGCCTGTTCGTTGAGTTTCAGACGCAGAGACTTTGCCAAATCGGTCATTTCATCGAAACTTTGTGCACCGGCTTGGTGGATCCAGCGCATGACTTGTTTGGCGCGGAACGGTTTCTCGCCCATCTCGGCAAAATGATGGGTCAGACCGTTTAAATCGTAATTCAGCAGATTGGTTTTCATGTGGTTTATTTCTTGGTAAAGCTTTTGAATAAAGGCTGCCGTTGGTTATAAGTCTTGTGAATCTGATGGAGAAGGGAGCTTCGCAACAGTCTGGAAAATCTCCCCAATCCTTTTTTAGCAAACAGCTTTTATTCTCAGGCTTCTTCTATCATATTTTCAGACGACCCCCATTTTAGAAAGG
Source organism: Neisseria sp. HMSC064E01 (assembly GCF_001808875.1). Taxonomy (NCBI): domain Bacteria; kingdom Pseudomonadati; phylum Pseudomonadota; class Betaproteobacteria; order Neisseriales; family Neisseriaceae; genus Neisseria; species Neisseria sp. HMSC064E01. The sequence continues at coordinate 30,881 of NZ_KV794928.1, read as the reverse complement.
TCGTCTGAAAACAGATTTAGACAAACAATATCGACAAAACCGTCCAAACGCCCGAACCGGTCGGACGCTCGAACGGCATTTATCGTTAACGTGGGCAGATTTCGCTTTGGCTGAAGAAGTAGGCAATCTCGATTGCTGCGTTTTCCAGACTGTCGGAGCCGTGTACAGCGTTTACGCTCAGGGATTCGGCAAAATCCGCGCGTATCGTACCGGGAGCAGCTTCGGCAGGGTTGGTTGCGCCCATTAACTCACGGTTTTTTGCAACGGCATTTTCACCTTCCAGCACCTGAATCATGACGGGACCGCTGGTCATAAAGGCAACCAAGCTGTCGTAAAAAGGACGCTCTTTGTGCACAGCATAAAAATCTTGGGCTTCGCGCACACTGAGGTGCTTCATTTTGGCAGCGACAATACGCAGTCCGTTGTCTTCAAAACGGCTGTAAATTTTGCCGATTACATTTTTACCTACAGCATCGGGTTTAACGATGGAGATCGTGCGCTCAATAGCCATATTATGTCCTTGTTTTTATTGCGTTGTGCAATAGTCTGAGGTTGAGGAAAATGAACTGCTATTTTATCAAATTTCAGTTTACTTTGGGAAAAGCCGCACTTTTTTCTTCGCCTGAATCTTATTTTTTCAACGTCAGATGCGGCTGTTCCAAATAAACTTCCGATTGCATTTCCACCATACGGCTGGCAGTGCGGGTAAATTCTTCGGCAAAATCGCCTTCGACATAAATATCGTTTACGCCTACCACACTGGTAGCACAGAGCTTCACTCGGAAATCGTACAGTACATCAATCAGCCAAGTAAGGCGGCGCGCTTCGGCTTTTTCCTGCGGTGTCAGGCGCTCCAATCCTGATACAAACACCATTTCATAATGTTCGGCCAAATAGAGGTAATCGGCTTGCGAACGCGGACCAAAGCATAAAGCGCGGAAATCGAACCAAATGGCGCGGTCGGATTGGGCCTTGTGCGGAATTTCTCGCCCGTGTATCACGCTGACACCGGGATTCAATTCGGCAATTCCTGCCATTTCTTTAAATAAAGCAGCCAATTTTTGCTCATTTTCTTCATTATTAGGAACGAAGAAAATCTCAGCAGGACGTAAAGTGCGCAGACGGTAGTCTTCTCCGCCATCAACATTTAAGACGGTCAGGCTGGATTCAATTAGCGCAATGGTCGGCAGAAAACTGCTTCTGTTTTGACCTTGGGGGTAAAGTTCAGACGGGGCATAGTTGGAAGTTGCCACCAAAACCACGCCTTCGCTCAACAAGTTTTCCAGCAGGCGACCCAGAATCATCGCATCTGCAATATCGCTGACGTGGAATTCGTCAAAACACAATACACGGGTCTCTTTGGCAATCTCGGCAGCTACTGCCTTTAAAGGATTGGCTTCGCTTTTCAAGTCTTTCAAACGCTTATGGATTTCCGCCATAAAAGCATGAAAGTGGACACGGCGTTTGCGGCGGTATGGCAAGCAGCCGAAAAAAGCGTCCATCAAAAAACTTTTGCCGCGACCCACGCCGCCATAAAAATACAAACCTTTCGGCACTTGAGGAGAGCGCAGGCTGCGTCCTAGAAAGCGGTTACGTTTGCGTTTGAACATCATCAGCTCGGTCCACAAACGATCCAAATATTCAATCGCCCGCGCTTGTGCTTCATCGCGGATGAAATTCGGTTGTTCGGCTGCCGCTTGATACCAAGTCAGCGGGCTGTGGTTTTCAAACGGAGGGGCGACAAACAGTTGACCTCTATCACTCATATCTGACCTTTATTATGTTTTTGGGTTTGACAATTATGTTTTAGAAACGGGCAATCATTAAAAGAAACGTATTATAGATGATTTCAGACGACCCTATGAATTTTCCATTACAAATTCCACTCAAATTCCGAAAACAATAGCGAACCATATTTTCAGACAACAAAAAACGCCGCATTTCTGCGGCGTTCGTTTACTCAGGTTTAGTTGGCATTTTCTTGTAAAGCCAAGTCCACACGTTCGCGCAATTCCTTGCCGGGCTTGAAGTGAGGGACGTGTTTTTCAGGCACTTCCACACGTTCGCCGGTTTTGGGGTTGCGACCGATACGGGCCGGGCGATGGTTCAAATCGAAGCTGCCGAAACCACGGATTTCAATACGCTGACCGCGAGCCAGCGAGCGGGTCATGGTATCAACCAAAACCTTTACGCTGTATTCAACGTCTTTTGCCAGCAATTGGTTACCGTTTTTCTCGGCAAAAACTTCTGCCAAACGAACCATTAATTCAGACTTCGTCATGTCTGCAACCTTATTCTTGGTCGCCGGACAGTTTGGCTTTCAGCAAGTCGCCGAGGCTGGTAGTACCGGCGCTGGCGGTTGCAGCAGCGTTGACTGAATTCAGGGCTTCACGGTTTTCTTTAGCGTCTTTAGCTTTAACAGACAGGCGGATGCTGCGGTTTTTGCGGTCGACGGTTACGATAACAGCTTCAACCTCATCACCTTCTTTCAGTTTGGTGGTCAGGTCTTCAACGCGGTCGGCTGCGAATTCGGAAGCAGGCAGGTAGCCTTCTACTTCGTCAGACAGGGCAACAACGGCACCTTTGGCGTCAACAGATTTCACAGAACCTTTAACCAAAGAACCTTTGTCATTTACGCTGATGAAGTTACCGAAAGGATCGCCTTCCAGCTGTTTGATGCCTAAAGAGATGCGCTCTTTGTCAACGTCGATTGCCAATACAACGGCTTCAACCTCTTCGCCTTTTTTGTATTTGCGTACAGCTTCTTCGCCGGCTTCAGTCCAAGACAGGTCAGACAGGTGAACCAGACCGTCGATACCGCCAGGCAGACCTACGAATACGCCGAAGTCAGTGATGGATTTAACCGCACCGGAGATTTTGTCGCCTTTGTTGTGGTTGGCGGCAAATTCTTCCCAAGGATTGGCTTGACATTGTTTCATGCCCAAAGAGATACGGCGGCGGTCTTCGTCGATTTCCAGAATCATGACTTCGACTTCGTCGCCCAATTGTACGACTTTGCTTGGGTGTACGTTTTTGTTGGTCCAGTCCATTTCGGAAACGTGTACCAAACCTTCGATGCCTTGTTCGATTTCAACGAACGCACCGTAGTCGGTCAGGTTGGATACTTTACCGAACAGGCGGGTACCTTGTGGGTAACGACGGGTCAGGCCGCTCCAAGGATCTTCGCCCAATTGTTTCATACCCAGAGAAACACGTTGTTTGTCTTGGTCGAATTTCAGGACTTTGGCTTCAACTTCTTGACCGACTTCCAGAACTTCGCTCGGGTGTTTCACACGGCGCCATGCCAGGTCGGTGATGTGCAACAGACCGTCGATGCCGCCCAAGTCAACGAATGCACCGTAGTCGGTGATGTTTTTAACGATACCTTTGATGATAGAGCCTTCTTGCAGGTTTTCCAGCAGGGCTTTACGCTCTTCACCCAAAGTAGCTTCCAGAACGGCGCGGCGGGAAACCACGACGTTGTTGCGTTTTTTGTCCAGTTTGATGACTTTGAATTCGATTTCTTTGCCTTCAAAGTGGGAAGTGTCTTTAACGGGACGCACGTCAACCAGAGAACCCGGCAGGAATGCACGGATGCTGTTGATCATGACGGTCAGGCCGCCTTTGACTTTGCCATTGATAACGCCGGACAAGATGTCGCCGTTTTCCATCGCTTCTTCCAAAGCGATCCAGTCGGCAGCACGTTTGGCTTTTTCACGAGACAGTTTGGTTTCGCCGAAGCCGTTTTCAACAGATTCGATGGTAACGGTAACGAAATCGCCAACTTTAACTTCAATCTCGCCCTGAGCGTTTTTGAATTCAGCAACGTCAATCAGAGATTCTGATTTCAGACCTGCATTAACGGTCACGAAGTTTTGATCAATGCCGACTACTTCGGCAGTAATCACTTCACCTGGGTTCATCTCTTGCAGGGTAAAGCTTTCTTCCAGCAGCTGGGCAAAATTTTCCATAGTCATATATACTCTTTTCGGTACACCGCCAAGGGGTGTGGGGTAGGTTGGAGAATGCCTGCCGCCCTTGGCACGACAGGCTTTGAAAATAAATATTTCAGACGACCTTTGGATGCTCCAAAGGTCGTCTGAAACAAAACGCAAGGATTATACCCTAAATTTTAAACTTTATGATACCAATCAAGCACTTTTTTTACAGCTTCTTCGATACTCAGCCCGCTCGTATCCAAAAGCTCGGCATCGGGGAGCTGCTTTAAGGGTGCAACACTGCGGCGGCGGTCCGCTTCATCGCGTGCTTCGATGTCTGACAAAATCCGTTCAAATTCCAAGCCTTCGCACGGAATGCCGATTTGTTTGGCGCGGCGTTCCGCCCGTATTTTCGCACCTGCGGTCAGGAAAACCTTTAACGTCGCATCGGGGAAAACAACCGAACCCATATCGCGGCCGTCAGCGACCAAACCCTTTTCCGTCAGAAAATCACGCTGCCGCTGTAAAAGCGCGGCACGCACTTTCGGCAACTGCGCCACTGCAGAAGCACCCATGCCGATGGCTTCGCTGCGGATTTGCCCCGAAACGTCTTCATCATCCAAAAAGACCTGCGATCCTTCAAAGCGCGCGGGCAGATTTTCCGCCAACTCGGCAACCGCCTCTTCATCGCTCCATTCCACATCCCGTTTCTTCGCATACAGCGCGGTCAGGCGGTATAACGCGCCGGAGTCCAGATAATCAAATCCCAAAGCCTGAGCGACACGGGAAGCGACCGTCCCTTTTCCTGATGCGCTGGGGCCGTCTATGGCGATGACTTTTTGTTTGGTATTCATATTTTGGCTTTCTGAAATAGTGTAGAAGGTCGTCTGAAAGAACGTATCAGGCAGGCATTATATAGATAATTGTTTAATGATGAGAACCGAGGTCGTCTGAAAAAGCGTTTCAGACGACCTCAGATGTTAATTGGAGCGTGGGTTAACGTCGTCTTTAAATTGTTTTGTCGCCGTATTGGTTATTTCATTATGAAGAAAAACGGTTATCCGTTTGAGATGATTAGGGTAGGGCGGTTCATGTTTTACTTTTTAGAAGTTTGGTATATTTAACGGATTATTTGTAAATTAATGTTCATTTATGGGGTGAAACTGTATAATTCCCGCCGTTTGAATTGATTTGACGAGGCTTTCTGATGAACCAGCTTAAATTGGCGGTTTCCGGCGCGCAGATTTTGTTTGTGGCGTTCGGGGCGATGGTGCTTGTTCCGCTTTTGACCGGACTGAATCCTTCTTTGGCACTTTTAGGTGCGGGCATCGGTACGCTGCTCTTTCAAATAGTCACCAAGCGTAAAGTGCCGATTTTCTTAGGCTCTTCTTTTGCCTTTATTGCGCCGATTATCTACTCGATTAAAACATGGGGTCTGCCTTCGACCATGTTCGGGCTGTTTGCAGCGGGTTTTATGTATTTTGTGTTTGCCGCGCTGATTAAATGGCGCGGGCTGGCTACGGTCAACCGGCTGTTGCCGCCGGTGGTTATCGGGCCTGTGATTATGGTCATCGGTTTGTCTGTCGCCGCAGCCGCAAGTGAAATGGCAATGGGCAAATCCGGCGGAAAGCAAGTAATCGACTATGCGGATGCGCTGATTTTGTCGGGCTTTACGTTTGCCGTTACGGTGGTTGTGTCGGTTTTTGGCAGCCGCATGATGAAACTGGTTCCGATTTTAATCGGCGTGGCTTCAGGCTATATTTTGGCTTTGGTCATGGGCTTGGTGGATACTGCTACCATCGCGGCTGCGCCGTGGTTTGCCGTGCCGCATTTTGAAACGCCACAAGTCAACTGGCAGGCCGCGCTGTTTATGTTGCCCGTCGCCATCGCGCCCGCCATCGAACACATCGGCGGCATTATGGCAATCGGCAATGTAACGGGCAACAACTACACCAAAGACCCGGGCTTGGATAAAACGCTGGCGGGCGACGGCTTGGGCGTATGTGTGGCAGGTTTGATCGGTGGCCCGCCGGTAACGACTTACGGCGAGGTAACGGGCGCGGTGATGATTACGAAAAACAGCAATCCGGTCATTATGACTTGGGCGGCGATTTTCGCCATTGCCATGGCGTTTTTCGGTAAATTCAATGCTTTCCTCGCTTCCATCCCTCTACCCGTAATGGGCGGCATCATGCTGCTTTTGTTCGGCACGATTGCTTCTTTGGGCATTAAAACGCTGGTGGATGCGAAAGTGGATTTGATGCAGCCGAAAAATCTGGTCATTGTCAGCTCGGTTTTGACGGTCGGTGTCGGCGGCATGGCGGTTCATGTCGGCACGTTGAGTTTTGCCGGCGTCGGTTTGTGCGCCATTTTGGCGATTGTATTGAATTTCTTGCTGCCGAATCCGAAGACGGAAAGTTGATTTGGCATTGCCGCCGATAAGGTAAAAAGGTCGTCTGAAATGGGGAATACCCTGATTTCAGACGACCTTTTTAGCAAAAGGATTTGATGTTGGCAACATAGAAGCCGCAGACAGTACAAATAGTACGGCAAGGCGAGGCAACGCCGTACTGGTTTAAAGTTAATCCACTATAATAGGTCGTCTGAAACGATATCCTTACCATATAGATAAGTTGATATGTTAATATCCTATTTTTATTAAACAGGAAAGTAACCATGTTGCACAAAATTGGGATCATGGGCGCGTTGATTTTGGGTTTTGCCATGCCTGCTGCTGCCGAATGTTTGATTCAAAAAGACAGCATCGGAGGAATTAAACTAGGGCAGAGCTTAAAGCAGGTAAAACAGAAATTCCCGAAGGCGAAAATGGAGAGAACAAGTGATGCCGAAGGTGTGGCGTATGTTGCCATTACGCTGTCTAAAGACGTTATGGTTATCGCTTTGCAAGATGGAGACGACAATCCTGATTCTCCTATAAAACTCCATAAAAAAATTGATTCTTTGAGCACCTATTCTCCCGCCTGTCACACGGCTTCGGGGGTACATCCGGGCATGAAGATCAAAGAAGCAGAAGCCAAGTTGGGCAAAGTCAAAAAAATCATAATGTCGGAAATCGAATCTCGTGAATACGCAATATTTACCCGCCACCCGAAACATTTCGACTTTAGAATGGAAATGGGAGCAGGAATTTATTCAGGTAAAGGTAGAGCACCGAATCAAACTCGGCGTTACCGTAAAGGGGGCAGTATTTTAGAAATTTCTGTATCTAAATACGGAGGTTTTGATAACTGAAGAGCAGGGCATTAGGCAAAAAGCTTACAAAGCCGACTACGGAATAGAAACGCTCCTGTATGTTCCAGCTGGCTTTTAAAATCCCTGAAAACTGTCCAAACGGCTATGGGATTTGCACAACTTCCGCCTTGTAACTGTTGCCGATTGATTTCACTATATAATAATATAATACAGGTCGTCTGAAAACCGGATTTCCGTTTTCAGACGACCTTTTTAATACTTACCTGCCGAACCGTTTATTTGTGCACCTAGAGTATTGAATCTATGCCTTCCGCCCTTATAAATAGTAAATACGGCATAATGATTAACATGATAAAGACGGAAGAACGATATGGCAGAAAAAACCTATTACGAAATTCTCGGCGTGGACAAAACCGCCGACGCGGACACCATTAAAAAGGCCTACCGCAAACTGGTACGCAAATACCATCCCGACGTCAGCAAAGAACCTGACGCCGCCGAGCGCACCGCCGAAATCAACACCGCCTACGAAACCTTATCCGACCGTGAAAAGCGTGCCGAATACGACGAATTGCTAGCCAACCCTTACGGCCGCAGCGCAGGAGGCAATCCGTTCGGCGGCGCGCAATCCGGCGGCTTCCGCTATGAATATCGCGACGGCGAACCTTTCGGCGCGGGCGATTTCAATTTTGAAGATTTGTTTGCCGGCTTCGGCCGCAATCAGAGACAGGCGCACGCAAGGCCGGCCGGCCCGATTAAAGGCGAAGACCAGCATGCCGAACTCAGTATCGATATTTACGCCGCTTATGTCGGCGCGGAGCGTTCGCTGAACCTGAACGTACCGACCGTGGACGAATACGGCCACGTCGGTTATCAGACCAAAACCCTCAACGTCAAAATCCCCAAAGGCATTACCGAAGGCCAGCAAATCCGTTTGGCGGGACAGGGCCTGCCCGGCTACAACGGCGGCGCAAACGGCGATTTGTATCTGAAAATCAAGTTCCACGACAAACCCGATTTATACGTTAAAAACAAAAAAGACGTATATCAGGCCATGGACGTCAAGCCTTGGGAAGCGGTATTGGGCGGCAAAATTATCGTTCCTACCGCAGCCGGACGTTTGCAGGTCAACCTACCCGCCAACAGCCAAAACGGTAAAAGCATACGCCTGAAAGGCAAAGGTATTCCTGCCAAAGAAGCGGGCGATTTGTACCTTAACATTCGCATCAGCGTTCCCAAGGCCGAAAGTGAAGCCGACCGCGCCGCATGGGCGCAGCTTGCCGCCCACTTTGACGGCAAAAGCGCATCAAATTGAAAGGACAAACCATGACGCAACACACCGACATTACCCTGACTTTCGAAGAAATCCTCGCTGCCAGCCGCTGCCGCCGCGATTGGCTGCTGGAGCTGATAGAGGAAGAAATCATCAGCGTAAACGGCAGGCCGGAACAAACTTTGTACAGCGGCTTCCAACTCGCCCGCATCCGCCGCGCCCAGCGGCTGAGCCGAGACTTTGATGCCGGCATTCCCGCGCTCGGCCTGATTATGCGCCTGCTGGACGAAGTGGAAGAATTGCGCAAGGCGCAGCAACCCTTATTCCTGCTGGATGAAGGCAAATAGCGGTCAATAAAAGAAGGCCGTCTGAAAAACAGTTTTCAGACGACCTTTTT
>NZ_KV794928.1:801-21960 GCF_001808875.1 Neisseria sp. HMSC064E01 | reverse complement strand
GTCTGAAAAACAGTTTTCAGACGACCTTTTTTCAATACGGGAAACGATGATGGCTGAGAATACTGCCGATGATTTGAACCTTGCCGCCGCTCAAGCAGCGGGGCGTTTACTGGAGCGTTGCGTACCGGAGCATGCTGCGGTGCTGACGCCGTATGTGCTGCGGCTGTTCGCTGCTTTGCAGAATGGGCATTCGTTTGTTTGGCTGGATGAGGGCGAAGCAGAGGAATTGGCGGGATTGGCACCGACGGTCGGACAGGGCGCGTCGCCGTTGGTGTTGCAGGGCAGAAAGTTGTTTTTGGGGCGGATGTGGCAGCTTGAGCATGATTTGGCGGCTGAAATCAAGCGTTTGGCAGAAGCGGAAGTCGAGCCTGTGGATTGGATGAGCGCATCGCAAAACTTGTCTAGCTGGTTTGCCGATAAAGGAAGCGCAGGCCAGCGGGATGCGGCGGGGCTTGCCTTGCTCCAGGCGTTTATGCTGATTACGGGCGGACCGGGTACGGGTAAAACGACGACGGTGGCGAAACTTTTGGGGCTGATTTGCACCAACTCGGCCACGCGCCTGCCGCGTATCGCGCTTGCCGCGCCGACGGGCAAGGCGGCGGCGCATATGGCGCGCGCGCTGCATCGGGCGGTGGACGGTTTCGAGATGCCGGATGCGGTGCGCAATCATTTGTCCGCGCTGGAAGGGCAGACGGTTCACCGCCTTTTGAAACTGCGCCCGCCGCAAATGCTGCCTGCGTTTGACGGCAACCGCCCGCTGCCTTTGGATGTGTTGGTAGTGGATGAGGCTTCGATGTTGGATGTTTCCTTGCTGCTTCACTTGCTGCGTGCGATTCCGTCGGGTTGCCGCGTGATTTTTTTGGGAGACGAGTTCCAGCTGCCTTCGGTCGGCGTCGGCGCGGTATTGGCGGCGTTGTCGAGACGGACGGTTTTGGATAAGGAAACGGCGGAGCAGCTGAGCATTTATCTGCCGGAACACGGTTTCCCCGTGGAGGAAAATCCGCCGGCTTTGTCGCAAAACGTCGCGCAACTGACGGTCAGCCACCGTTTCGGCGCAGACAGCGGCATCGGTTGTTTGGCGAGGGCGGTGGTATCGGGCAGGAGCGGGGAAGGTTGGGCGCAGTTTGCCTTGTTCCCCGACGAGTTGAAAATCCGCGAAGGTCGTCTGAAACAGCAGGCGGAGCTGCTTTACCGCAAACACGAAAAATACTGGCAGGCAGTCGATAAAAACGATGTGGCGCTGGCGTTCGGACACGCGGCGGATGTGGTCGTTTTGGCGGCATGGCGGCAGGACGCGGAGGCGTTCAACGAAGAGTATTGCCGTTATCTGCAACGCAAACATCGGGCGGGCGCGGATACGCCGTGGTTCGCGGGACAAATCATCATGATTGCGCGTAACGACTATACGCTGGAAGTGTTCAACGGCGACATCGGGCTGATTATGCCCGATGCGGAATCGGCAAACGGCTTGGCGGCGTATTTCCCGAATGCGGACGGTTTCAAAAAAATCGCCATCAGCCGCCTGCCGCAGTTTGATTCCGCGTTCGCCATGACCGTGCATAAAAGCCAGGGGTCGGAATATCGGGAAGTCTGGCTGTTGCCGCCGTCGGGAAAAATAGAGCAGGGCGGGGATGACGCGCTGTCGGGCTTAAACAACGCGCTGCTTTACACCGCCATCACCCGCGCGCGGGAACGCTTCATTTTTTGGGGAAATGAAGAACAATGGCGGATGGCGGTGGAGACCCGAAAAAACCGCCGCACGGCGTTGGGCGAAATCTTGGATACCATGTTCGGATCGAAAGCTTGAATAAAACCCTAAAGGTCGTCTGAAAACAGTACTGATGCTGCTGGAAGTTTTCAGACGACCTTTTTCTATTGATATGCGTCAAAATCAGCGTTTGGAATTAAGCATAATACTCTAAATCTTCTTGACGGTTTGCGCCGTCTTTCATAGGATTGAAGCCGTTCGATTACAAAAATTAGTAAATTCCTAACAAATATTGATTAGGAATTTTTCATTAAAATACCTTTTATAGTGGATTAACTTTAAACCAGTACGGCGCTGCCTCGCCTTTCCGTACTATCTGGATTTTGGGGAATTTTGCAAAGGTCTCTATCTGTACTATCTGCGGCTTCGTCGCCTTGTCCTGATTTAAATTTAATCCACTATACTACTCAATCGGAGCTTGGCATGAACATCCAAAAAAACTTTGCCGTTGTATGCGCTGCCTTGGCAGCATCACCTTTCGCATTTGCAGAAACCGCCGACGCTGAGCGTGATGCCGCCGCATTGGCGACGACAAGTGATTACGTCAATTCAGGCAGCGTCATCCGCAAAGACGAAGACAAAATCAGTATTTTCAACGATTTGCTGACCGTAAACGGCTCATTCCGTGTCCGAGCCGACACCAAAGACATCAATGCCAACAACAGCAGCACCAATCCCACGCCCGAAGCCTCCAACACCAATTTCAACGCCGAATTCTGGTTGCGCGCCAAGCTTTATAAAGACTGGAAACTGGTTACCCAAATTGAACCCAACATCGATTTGAAAACCGGTAAATTCAACGGCGACCACGATGTTCCGGTAAACAAACTCTACGTAGAAGGCACGATTACCGAAGGCATCAAAGCCCGCTCAGGTAAATTCGGCGCATTCTCCTCATACGGCCGCGTTTGGGATACCGCAGTAACCGGCGGCGAAATCTTCTTCGACAACAAAACCCTGCCCACCAAAATTTACGCAGGCCGCTTTACCGGCAACCTCAACGACAACGCATGGGGCATAGGCGGTCGCCGCAAACATTTCGCCGCCATTCAAAGCAACCTGCCGATTAACGAAAACATCAACGTCGGCGCAACCGTCAGCTACATGAAAGACATAGACGTGCGCGGTGCGAAGAAAAATGCCGTCTTCGGCGAAATCGGTACGGATGTTAAATTCAACGACGATTGGCGTTGGATGGCGGCGGTGAGTAAGTCCAACATCAAAGCCTATAACGACGCAGGACAAAAAATCAAAAACGACGGCGTGTTTACCGAAGTCCGCTATAAACTTGCCGACTGGAAAGTCCGCAATTCCTACGATACCTTCCTGAACTACCGCCGCGTGGGCGCACTTTCGGGTGTATCTTCGGTCGAGGATTACAGCAAAAACGTACAAGGCGTACAAATCGGCGCAACTTATATTCCTTGGAAAAACTGGAAAGTATCAGGTTTCTACCTAGCAGGTAAACAAGTTACCCCGACTGCCGGTGCAAGCAAACAAGACGTAAACGTTTTACGCGGTCAGGTGGAATATAAATTCTAAGTTGTTTGGATAAAAGCTTTGTGTAAACAAAAAAACAGGCAGGGTTAAACTGCCTGTTTTTGTTTTATGTAGGAAATGGTCGTCAGAAAATTATTCCAAATGGACTATGTGCATTATTGCTCTGTCGCGTCTTACAGACTACGGATTACTAAAAATATATTTTTCCTCTAGTTTGGTTTTATCATGCTCCAGAAAAAAATTTTTTCTATATACAGATAAACTATTGTGATTAGCCGCAGAATATTGCTCTTCATGACTGCCGTCATCTTCCCAGTAACAAATAGCACAAACATCATAGTTTGATTTACTAGATAAGGTATAAAAATAACAGCATGGGCATTGTACTTTTTGATTTATCTCATCTCCAATGACTTCTATTTCTTTGGATTGAACAATACTAATATTTTTCGCTAAAAACTTATTATTTAAAATTGAATTTCTATATATCAATCCTAATAAAACTACCGGATCAAAAAAATCGCTGTAAAATTCTATATCATCAAAATCATTTGTCTTTAAATAGCTTACAAGTTCTTTATTCAAAGATTCGGGTTCAGATTCGTAGGAATACCAAAAATCTAATAGAATATCCATCTTTTCTGAATTAGATATTGTATTAAGCTGATACTCAGATAAAAATTTTATGGCTTCTTCTCTAGTCATAATAAAACCTAAAATACTGAGGTTTACATATCGTTCTTCAAACGAACTTTGCTTAAACCATTATAGACGGATAAGATGGATTTACAGTTTTTTGAATTTAACCAAATTAAAACTCACGTGAAAAGGTCGTCTGAAAACCTGTTTTCAGACGACCTTTCGTTATCTCCCCATCAAATCAAATATTCAATCAACTCGTTCTGCGAGAACACATAAACCTGTTTCGGCACCAATGCCAATTCCCGCCCTGCGGACAAATCCAGCCTTGACGCGTCGCTGCCTGCCAGCGTGATGTGTACGTCCTGTTTGCCGTGTTTCACCAAAACGTGCGTCAGGGCGCCGACGGCGTGGATTTTTTCGATTTCGGCGCGGATCATCGGGGTTTCGTGTTCGGCGGCAATTTGCCATTCGTGCGGGCGGATGTAGCCGGTGGCGGTTTGTTCCTGCCATTTGTAGTGCGCGTCCAATTTCCACGCGAAGCCGTTGTAGTGCCAGATGCCTTTTTCGATTCTGCCTTCGAAGGCGTCGGTTTCGCCGAGGAATTCGGTTACGAAGGCATTTTCCGGTTTGCGGTAAATGGCTTCGGCGCTGCCGGTTTGCTCGATTTTGCCGTGGTTCATGACGACGATTTCGTCGGAAACTTCAAGGGCTTCTTCTTGGTCGTGCGTCACCAGAATACTGGTTACGCCCAAGTTGTGATGAATGTCGCGCAACCAAGTGCGCAATTCTTTGCGTACTTTGGCATCCAGCGCGCCGAAGGGTTCGTCCAAGAGCAGGAGTTTCGGTTCGACGGCGAGGGCGCGGGCGAGGGCGATACGCTGGCGTTGCCCGCCGGAGAGCTGGTGCGGATAGGATTTTGCGAGGTGGGAGAGTTGTACGAGTTTGAGCAATTCTTCGACTTTGGCGCGGATTTGTTCTTTGGACGGGCGTTCGGACTTGGGCAATACGGTCAAACCGAAGGCGACGTTGTCAAACACGTTCATGTGGCGGAAGAGGGCGTAGTGTTGGAACACGAAGCCGACTTTGCGCTCGCGCACATGCTTGGCGGTTACGTCTTGCCCGTCAAAGAGAATTTGGCCGCCGTCGGCGTTTTCCAGTCCGGCGATGATGCGCAGGAGCGTGGTTTTGCCGCAGCCGGAAGGGCCGAGCAGGGAAACGAGTTTGCCGGTGGGGACGTTGAGGTTGATGTTTTTCAGCGCGTGGAACGCTCCGAAGTGTTTGTTTAAGTTTTGGATGGTGATGCTCATGCTGCGTTCCTTTCGGCGGCGGCGAGTTTTTTATCTTGTAATTTTGTGATGATGTTCTGCACTGCCAGCGTCGCCAGTGCTAAAAGTGCCAATACGCCGGAGAGGGCGAATGCGCCGGTGAAGTTGTATTCGTTGTAGAAGATTTCGACCAAAAGCGGGATGGTGTTGGTCTCGCCGCGTATGTGTCCCGATACCACGCTGACCGCGCCGAACTCGCCCATTGCGCGGGCGTTGGTAAGGATAATGCCGTAGAGCAGCGCCCATTTGATGTTGGTCAGGGTAACGCGCCAAAACATCTGCCAGCCGCTTGCACCGAGTATCAGCGCGGCCTGTTCTTCGCTGTCGCCCTGCGCCTGCATCAGCGGGATGATTTCGCGCGCGACAAAGGGGAAGGTAACGAACAGTGTCGCCAGAATAATGCCGGGGATGGCGAAGATAATCTGTATGCCTTGCGCTTCCAGCCAGCCGCCCAATGCCGTGTGCGCGCCGAACAATAAGACGAACATTAAACCGGCCACCACGGGTGATACGGAAAACGGCAAATCGAGCAGGGTGGTCAGCAACTGCTTGCCGCGGAAGTCGAAACGGGTCAGCAGCCACGCCATCGCCACGCCCAATACGGCATTGACGGGAACGACCACCGCGGCGGTAATCAGGGTGAGCTTGATCGCCGCCCACGCTTCGGGATCGGTAAGGGATTGCAGGTACAAATCCCAACCGCCTTTCAGCGCTTCGTAAAACACGGCGACAAGCGGTACGACCAGCATCAGCAGCAGGAACCCCAGCGCAACGGCGGTCAGCAGCACGCGCAGCCAGCGCGGTTCGGTCAGGTTCGGGTTGGCGGAATAGGGTTTCATGGCGGTGGTGTTCTCTGGTTGGTTTTAAGATGTTTGGAGGTCGTCTGAAAAACTGTTTTCGTGGGTCGGATTCGTTTTCAGACGACCTTTTATTGATTAAGGGAATAAAAAACGTCTAGCTGCCGTCATTCCCGCGCAGGCGGGAATCCATCGGTAAAGTTCAGCTGCCTTATTTATTTTTGGTTTTTCTGTTGCCGTACGGTGGATTCCCGCCTGCGCGGGAATCCACCGTACGGCAACAGCGTAGTTCAGGTTTTCAGACGACCTCACCCCTTCGCTCCCGAACGCCTGCTCAACGCCCACTGCATCACGTTCAGCGCAAACAGAATCACAAACGAAACCAGCAGCATAAACAACGCCACCGCCGACGCGCCCTGTACGTCGAACTGTTCCAGCTTGCCCGTAATAATCAGCGGCAGGATTTCGGAAACCATCGGAATGTTGCCCGCGATGAAAATCACCGAGCCGTATTCCCCCGTTGCCCGCGCGAACATCATGCCCGCGCCGGTTAAGAGCGCCGGCGTGATTTCCGGCAGCAGCACGCGGCGGAAGGTCGTGAAGCGGTTTGCGCCTAAAGTCGCCGCCGCTTCCTCATATTCGCCCGACAATTCTTCCAACACCGGCTGCACGGCGCGGACGATAAAGGGCAGGCTGACGACGACCAGCGCAATCCAAATGCCGACGGGCGTAAACGCAATTTTGATGCCCAAAGGCTCAAAAAAACGGCCTATCCAACCGTTGGGCGCATACAGGGTCGCCAACGCGATGCCCGTAACCGCCGTCGGCAGCGCAAACGGCAAATCGACCAGCGCGTTCACCAGCCCCTTGAGCGGAAATTCATAGCGCACCAACACCCACGCCACCAGCGTGCCGAACACGACATTGGTCAGCATCGCATAAAACGACATCCGCAAACTCAGCCACACCGCCGCCAACACGTTCGGCTCGGCAATCGTGTTCCAAAAGCCGCCCCAGCCGATTTCCGCCGCCTTCGCCGCCATCATCGCAAACGGCAAAACCACCAGAAGCGACAGGCACAATACAGTTAGACCAAGGCTGATTTTGAAGCCGGGCAGTACGCTGGGCGTTTTGAGTAATAACATGGTCGCTCAGAAGGGAAAAAGAAGATGCTGCCACTTTAACGGGGTCGTCTGAAAAACGGAAAGAATGGTTTGTTTGGTGCAAAGATGATTTTGTTATATATGCTGGATTGACGTTTGGGGCTTTCAGACGACCTGTTATAATCTGCGCCTCTTTTTGGTTCGTCTGCATTCCCCATGAAACTCAACCCCCAACAGCAAGCCGCCGTCAAATATCTCGGCGGGCCTCTGCTCGTGCTTGCCGGCGCCGGCAGCGGCAAAACCGGCGTGATTACGCAAAAAATCAAACATTTGATTGTCAACGTCGGCTATCTGCCGCATACCGTTGCCGCGATTACCTTTACCAATAAAGCCGCTACGGAAATGCAGGAGCGCGTCGCCAAAATGCTGTCCAAGTCGCAAACGCGCGGGCTGACGATTTGCACGTTCCACTCTTTAGGCATGAAGATTCTGCGCGAAGAGGCGAACCATATCGGTTACAAAAAAAACTTCTCCATCCTTGATTCCACCGACAGCGCGAAAATCATCGGCGAACTCTTGGGCGGTACGGGAAAAGAAGCCTTATTCAAAGCGCAGCACCAGATTTCCCTGTGGAAAAACGATTTGAAAACGCCCGAAGACGTGCTTCAGACGGCCTCAAACGCTTGGGAAGAACAAATCGCGCGCGCGTATGCGAGCTATCAGGAAACCCTGCAAAGCTATCAGGCGGTGGACTTTGACGACTTAATCCGCCTGCCAGCCGTGCTGTTGCAGCAAAACAGCGAAGTGCGCAACAAATGGCAGCGGCGGTTGCGTTATCTGTTGGTTGACGAATGTCAGGACACCAATACCTGCCAATTTACGCTGATGAAGCTCTTGACCGGTGCGGAAGGCATGTTTACCGCCGTCGGCGACGACGACCAGTCCATCTACGCATGGCGCGGCGCGAACATGGAAAACCTGCGCAAAATGCAGGAAGACTATCCGCAGATGAAAGTCATCAAGCTGGAGCAAAACTACCGCTCCACCGCGCGGATTCTCAAAATCGCCAACAAAGTGATTGAAAACAATCCCAAACTCTTTACCAAAAAACTTTGGTCGCAGTTCGGCGAAGGTGAAATTGTCAAAGTCGTTGCCTGCCAAAACGAGCAACACGAAGCCGACTGGGTCGTCAGCCAAATCGTCAAGCAGAAGCTGGTCGGCGGCGACAAAACCCAATACGCCGATTTCGCCGTGTTATACCGCGGCAACCATCAGGCGCGGATTTTTGAAGAAGCCTTGCGCAGCGCGCGTGTTCCCTACCAACTCTCCGGCGGGCAGAGTTTTTTCGACAAAGCCGAAATTAAAGACGTTTTGTCCTATTTGCGCCTGCTTGCCAACCCCAACGACGATCCCGCCTTCCTGCGCGCCGTAACCACGCCCAAACGTGGCATCGGCGATGTAACGCTGGGCAAACTCAACACCTACGCGCACGAACACGAATGCAGCCTGTATGAAGCCGCGCAAAACGAAGAAGCCCTCGCGTTACTGAACAATACCAACCGCCAACACCTGCAAGCCTTTATGAATATGTTCGGCAGCTACCGCGCCAAAGCCGAAACCAGCGAAGCGGGCGAACTCATCAACAGCCTGCTCAAAGAAATCGACTATGAAAACCACCTGCTTGCCAGCGAAGAGGGTAAAGCAGGGGAAATCAAATGGCGTAACGTCAGCGACCTGACCGGCTGGTTAGAGCGCAAAGGTGAACAAGACGGCAAAAACATCATCGAACTCGCCCAAACCGTCGCCTTAATGACGTTCTTGGAAGGCAAAAGCGAAGAAGAAGTCGATGCCGTCAAACTCTCGACCCTACACGCCTCCAAAGGCTTGGAATACCCCTACGTTTTCCTCGTCGGCTGCGAAGAGGGCATCCTGCCGCACAACGACAGCATCGAAGAAGACAACGTCGAAGAAGAACGCCGCCTGATGTACGTCGGCATCACCCGCGCCAAACGCCAGCTTACGCTGACCCACTGCGTCAAACGCAAAAAACAAGGCACATGGCAGTTCCCCGAACCCAGCCGCTTCATAGACGAAATGCCGCAGGAAGACATCAAGATTTTAGGGCGCAAAGGCGGCGAGCCGATTGTGAGCAAGGAAGAGGGCAGAAGTCATCTGGCGGGGATGCTGGATATGTTGGCAACAAAAGGGAAGGGCTGAAACGAGAGATG
This sequence comes from Neisseria sp. HMSC064E01, assembly GCF_001808875.1. Classification (NCBI taxonomy): domain Bacteria; kingdom Pseudomonadati; phylum Pseudomonadota; class Betaproteobacteria; order Neisseriales; family Neisseriaceae; genus Neisseria; species Neisseria sp. HMSC064E01. Next base: position 12,597 of record NZ_KV794928.1, on the reverse strand, counting down.
GACAAGCAAAAGGTCGTCTGAAATAGGTTGCACATGGTACGCTTCTTTAATTTGTAGTGTTCCGGATTCCTCCTGTCAGCCTGAAAGGACAACAAATCTGTGTCAGCCTCAATAATTCAAAAGCAGCGTTGTCGAATGTAAAATACATGGCTATAATCCGCATTACAAGTTTTCCGACGGATAGCGAAAAGTCTGTCTTTCGGCTGCTCTTTTCAGTTAAGGTTTTATTAAATAATGTCTTTGTTGGTTAAGGAAAAATACTAACCTTTCTTAACCATATAGAAGCTTGAAAATAATGAGATTTTTTAACCGAGTGCAGTCGGAAGACTTGCCCCACGAATCGGGGATTAAGACGGCTTTGAGCCTCAGCTTGGATACGCTGGTTCAGTCGGAAGACTTGCCCCACGAATCGGGGATAAAAATCAAACGGTCTTGATGGTTCATCCCATCAAGGCCGTTTTTGCATCATGCGTATTTCCAAGGTCTTAAAGAGGTCGTCTAAAATGGCTTTAAGGGTATCAAAGGGTATCGGTTTTCAGACGACCTTTTTTCAACGATTTGAGGGTCGTCTGAAACGCCCGTCCTAGCAATAAGTAGCATATTCAAACTATTTCGTTTCGGGTATAGTATCGCCTGAACAGACTTTCAGGCAGGCTGATTGGTGCGGAAGCGACGTTTTATATGTTATCCCTAAAGATTCCCGCGCCGCCAATCGTCAGTCCGCCCTAAACCGTATGATGAGACATTGCTTTGGAGAAGCGCTGAAATGTTCAAACGTCCTGAAGAAATCATTGTCCTTGTCCTTGCCGTTATTTGGGTGGTGCTGACTTATTTCATCGCCGCCTTTCTCGGCGCAGATACTTACACCATCTTCCTGATTACCGGCCTGACGCTGGTATGGGCAGGCGTATGCTTCCGCCTGTGGCAGATTAATTTAAGCCGTAATATCTGGCCGCTGTTTTTAGGCAGCTTGGTGATGTGTTGGTGGCCTTATTTGGATTGGTATGCCATCAAAGACATCGTCGTTCCGGCATCCGGAGGGGAGGCTATTATCGTAACCAAACCTTGGTATGCAAGCTGGACCTTCAAATTCATCCTGTCCCTCATTCCGGTAGCGCTCGGCTATTCGTTCAAATGGAAGCAGGCTAAAAAACGCCATTCCACCGCTCCGCGCGCCTGAAATCTAAACCTAAAACGCCGTTAACCTCAAACGGCGTTTTGCTTTTTCAGACGACCCGCATACTGTCAACGCTATCGATAAACTGCTATACTTTTCGGATAATTCGACCGGTTTTTACTCGGATAAGGTCGTCTGAAAAATACCCGACAAACGGAATCAAAATGATCAGCAAACAAGAATACCAAGCCCAAGCCGCCCAAGGCTACAACCGCATCCCGCTCGTTCAAGAACTCCTTGCCGACTTGGATACGCCGCTTTCCCTCTATCTCAAACTCGCCAACCGCCCCTATACCTACCTGCTCGAATCCGTTGTCGGCGGCGAACGTTTCGGCCGCTATTCCTTTATCGGCCTGCCTTGCAGCCACTATCTCAAAGCCAGCGGCAAACATGTCGATGTTTATCAAAACGGCGAAATCGTCGAGCAACACGACGGTAATCCGCTGCCCTTTATCGAAGCCTTCCACAACCGCTTCAAAACGCCCGAAATCCCAAGCCTGCCGCGCTTTACCGGCGGACTGGTCGGCTATTTCGGTTACGAAACCATCTACAATTTCGAACACTTCGCCCACCGCCTAAAAAACACCGCCAAAGCCGACCCGCTCGGTACGCCCGACATCTTGCTGATGCTGTCGCAAGAGTTGGCGGTTATCGACAATTTGAGCGGCAAAATCCACCTCATCGTTTATGCCGATCCCTCGCAGCCCGACGGCTACGAACGCGCCCGCGAACGCCTCGAAGACATCCGAACCCAGTTGCGCCAAAGCTGTGCCATCCCGCTCTCACTCGGCAGCAAACACACCGAAGCCGTCAGCGAATTCGGCGAAGAACCGTTCAAAGCCTGTGTCAACAAAATCAAAGACTACATCTTCGCAGGCGACTGCATGCAGGTCGTCCCCAGTCAGCGCATGAGCATGGAATTCACCGACAGCCCGCTCGCCCTCTACCGCGCCTTGCGCACGCTCAACCCTTCACCTTACCTCTTTTACTACGATTTCGGCGATTTCCACATCGTCGGTTCCTCGCCCGAAATTCTCGTCCGCCGCGAACGCGACGACGTCATCGTCCGCCCCATTGCCGGCACGCGCCTGCGCGGCAAAACCCCTGCCGAAGACCTTGCCAACGAGCAGGATTTATTAAGCGACGCCAAAGAAATCGCCGAACACGTCATGCTTATCGATTTAGGGCGCAACGACGTCGGCCGCATCAGCAAAACGGGCGAAGTCCAAGTAACCGACAAAATGGTGATTGAAAAATACTCCCATGTGATGCACATCGTTTCCAATGTCGAAGGCCGTCTGAAAGAGGGCATCACCAACATGGACATCCTCGCCGCCACATTCCCCGCCGGCACACTCTCCGGCGCACCCAAAGTCCGCGCCATGGAAATCATCGAAGAAGTCGAACCGAGCAAACGCAGCATCTACGGCGGCGCCGTCGGCGTATGGAGTTTCAACAACGACATGGATTTGGCAATCGCCATCCGTACTGCGGTAGTGAAAAACAACACGCTATACGTCCAAAGCGGCGCAGGTATCGTCGCCGACTCCGACCCGACATCCGAATGGCAGGAAACACAAAACAAAGCCCGAGCGGTGGTTCGGGCGGCGCAGATGGTTCAGGAAGGGTTGGATAAATAAATTTCAGACGACCTTTAAAGAGGGAAGGTCGTCTGAAAATACTTAAAAGAAAGAAAAAGACCAATGAAATTAAACGAAAAACAACAAAAATCCGTCAGCAAATTCCTCAGCCTTATCTTACGTCACAGACCCGAACAAATAGGAATCACTCTGGACAAAAACGGCTGGGTGGATATTGATATCCTGTTGGCACAAGCCAATCATCCCAAGCACAACTTTACCGGAGTTTCGCTGACGTACGATACTTTAATGGAAATTGTTGAAAAAAATGATAAAAAACGGTTTACCGTATCAGAAGACGGCAAGCGTATTCGTGCCGCGCAAGGGCACTCCACAAAACAGGTTGAAATCCAGCACCACGTAGCAACACCGCCTGATATCCTATATCACGGCACAGCAGAAAAATCAGTGCAATCAATATTTGGTCAGGGGTTGCATGCAGGTTCACGCCATTTCGTCCATCTTTCAGCAGATATCGAAACCGCAATCAAAGTCGGTTCCCGACATGGCAAACCCGTCGTATTGACCATTAATACTGCCGCCATGCTTGCCGACGGTCATCAGTTTTACCTCGCAGACAACGGCGTTTGGCTGACTGAAAACGTTCCGTCGAAGTTTATTGCCAACTTGTGAATTTAGTGCGAGTTTTCTTTTAGTTTATACTTAGTTTATACTTAGAAAAATCCGCCCGTAAAAATAAGGGGCGGATTTTGTTTGTGTAATGACTTATTGCTCAGTATATCAATTCGTATAATGTATATTATGTTAAATTATATGGATTGATTCAAGTTTCTCAATATTCTTTAGTTCTATCCATCTCTCTTCGTACCTATCACAGAGCTTTTTAAAATCAGTTAAAATACACGACTTGATTTTATTTTTCCCTATTTCCTTATGAACATCTTATCCGTAGAAAACGCTTCCTTTGCCGTCGGCCATGTCGCCCTGCTCGACAAAACTTCCTTCCAACTCGACAGCGGCGAAAAAATCGGCCTAATCGGCCGCAACGGCGCTGGTAAGTCTTCGTTTCTGAAAATCCTCGCCGGCGTGCAGAAGCTCGACGACGGGCAGATTATCGTTCAAAACAACCTCAAAATCGTTTATGTGCCGCAGGAATCGTTTTTCGACAAAGAAGCCACCGTATTCGACACCGTTGCCGAAGGCTTAGGCGAAATCCGCGACCTGCTGCGCCATTACCACCGCGTCAGCCATGATTTGGAACACAATTCAGACGACGTTTTATTGAAAGAACTCAACGAATTGCAGCTTGAAATCGAAGCGAAGGACGGTTGGAAGCTGGATGCGGCGGTGAAGCAGACTTTGGGCGAACTCGGTTTGCCGGAAAACGAAAAAATCGGCAACCTCTCCGGCGGGCAGAAAAAGCGCGTCGCCTTGGCGCAGGCTTGGGTGCAGAAGCCCGACGTATTGCTGCTGGACGAACCGACCAACCATTTGGACATCGATGCGATTATCTGGCTGGAAAACCTGCTCAAAGCGTTTGAAGGCAGCCTGGTCGTGATTACCCACGACCGCCGTTTTCTAGACAACATCGCCACACGCATCGTCGAACTCGACCGCGGCATTCTGCGTTCCTATCCCGGCTCGTTCTCCAAATACAGCGAGAAAAAAGCGCAGGAATTGGCGGTTGAAGCGGAACACAACCGCCTGTTTGACAAATTCCACGCGCAGGAAGAAGCGTGGATACGCAAAGGCATCGAGGCGCGCCGCACCCGCAACGAAGGACGCGTGCGCCGTTTGGAAGAACTGCGCCGTCAGCGCGCCGAACGCCGCAACGTGCAGGGACAGGTCAATTTCAAACTCGACAGCGGCGAGAAAAGCGGCAAAATCATCGCCGAACTGGAACACGCCTCGTTTGCCTACGGCGACAAAGTCATCATGGACAAATTCTCCGCCATCTTGCAGCGCGGCGACAAAATCGGCCTAATCGGCCCCAACGGCATCGGCAAAACCACCTTCCTCAAGCTGATTCTGGGAGAATTGCAGCCGACCTACGGCAGAATCCGCATCGGCAGCAAGCAGGAAGTCGCCTATTTCGACCAGTTCCGCAGCGCGTTGAACGAAAACGACACCGTGTTTTACACGCTCGGCCAAGGCAACGATTACGTCGAAATCGGCGGCAAGAAAAAACACGTCATGAGCTATCTGGAAGATTTCCTGTTCCACCCTGCCCGCGCGCAAAGCCCTGTCTCATCGCTCTCCGGCGGCGAACGCAACCGCCTCCTGCTGGCAAAACTCTTCACCCGCCCCGCCAATATCCTGGTCTTGGACGAACCGACCAACGACTTGGACATCGACACCCAAGAGCTGCTCGAAGACCTGCTGCGCGATTACCAGGGCACGGTATTCCTCGTCTCGCATGACCGTATGTTCCTCGACAATGTAATTACCCAAAGCATTGTTTTCGAAGGACAAGGCCGTCTGAAAGAATACATCGGCGGCTATCAGGACTATATCGACGCAAAATCACGCGAAGAGAAAATTCAGACGACCTCCGCACCGAAAACAACCGCAGAACCGGAAAAAGCCAAACCCAAAGCCAACCGCACGGTCAAACTTTCCTACAAAGAACAACGCGAACTCGACGCCCTGCCCGACGAAATCGCCGCCTTGGAAACCGAACAGGCGGAAATCAACGCGCAACTTTCCGATCCTGAAATCTTCAAAGATTATGAGAAAGCCGGTGCATTGCAAAACCGCGCCGAAGAAATCGAAACACTGCTTTTGGAAAAATTGGAACGCTGGGAGCTTTTGGAGGCGAAGCAGAACGGTGAATTGATCTGATTTGATGCCAACCGTTTTAGGCTATAACAGCTTTTTATAGACATCCCCAAAGCCTCAATCAATACACACAAGGCAATAAAAAAGCTCTGAAACATCTATGTTTCAGAGCTTTATATATCTTGCAGAATACTGCTGAAAATTAGGTTTGGTGGAGGCGGGGGGAATTGAAGCCACCTAGTCCGCAATCAGTAGTATGTGTACAAACACCCCCCCTTGGTTTAGAGCGTTTTTTTATCTGTTTATATCTTATTTTTATTAACTTCTACGCAAATTTGTCTCTTACCCAAGCCCTATTCTTTACATTAAAATAAGCATCTTGATTAAAAGGGAGAACATATGACTACCTACTTCATCTCGCGTCACCCTGGCGCAATCGAATGGATAAAGCAACAATCGCAATGGCAAATCGATGAATTCACCCCACATCTAGATACAACACAAATTCAAGCAGGCGATGTGGTGTTAGGAACGCTGCCTTTGCATTTGGCTGCAGAAGTGTGCAGTCGTGGTGCTAAGTTTTATTTTTTAACGCTGCCTCAGCAATTTGCCGAACGCGGCAATGAACATACTGTCGCAGCTATGTCTGCAGCAGGCGCAACTTTACAACGGTTTGAAGTCAAAAAAATTACTGAATAAAACTTCAAGCCTCCTTAAAAACATCGATCAAGAAGAACGCAATGAGACAAAAACGCAAAATTTTAATTGCCGTTACAGGTATGTCACCGCAAATTTTGACCGAAACAGTCTATGCTCTGTATACGCAGCAAAATTGGCTGCCCGATGAAATTTTTGTACTGACCACACAAATCGGCTACAACAATATCGTCCGTAATTTGCTTGGAGAAGATGGCTTTTTTACGCGTCTTTGTAAGGATTACAAATTGCCTGAAATTCAGTTTGACGAACGAAATATCCACGTTATCCACGATGCTGACGGCGAAAAACTGAGTGATATCCGTACTCCGGAAGAAAACAATTTGGCAGCGGACATGATTGTGAATTTTATCCGCCAACAATGCGCCGATGATAAGACCGAGCTGCACGTCTCCATTGCAGGTGGACGAAAGTCCATGGGATTTTATATTGGCTATGCGCTGTCGTTGTTTGGACGTCCGCAGGATAAGCTGTCGCATGTTCTGGTTACCGAAGGATTTGAAAACAACCCACTTTTTTTCTATCCGACCCATTACGACAACTATATTTCCAAAAAGCCGTACGACCCCAATTGCACAGAAACCATTAACACGCGTGAAGCCAAAGTAATGCAGGCAGAAATTCCGTTTGTACGCATGAGTTACGGTTTGCCAAATTTGGCGCAAAATAATGTGAGCTACTCCGAAGCAGTACAGCTCTTACAAAACAATTTAAAAGCTGACCGCATCATTTTAAATATCAAAGATTGCACCATTCAACTTGGGCAGGACAAACCCATTAAAATAGCCGACAAACGCTACTTTTTTGCCTATGCCGCATTAGCGCGGTTTCATTTGCAAAATAAAAGCATCAAGCTGATAAACCAAGCAACCTGCTATGACAACATTAAAAACAACAAATGGCAACTTGGCGTATATCCTGAACTGGATGATTTTCAAACATGCTATTGGGACATCATGCAAATCAACGAACCGTCTCTCAAAAATGCTCCGAATCGTCAAGAGCTGTTAGAGCAGGCACGCAATAGCGCATTGCAAAGTTTGCGCGAACTACCTTCCAAACTCCGCACCATCTTAACGGAGAACTTTTCAGAATACGTTGCAGAACAATACGGCGTATTTAGCACAGGTACACGAAAAACAACGCCAACATACTATTTAAAGATGCCGGCAGAAAAAATTGAAATTGTAGGGTAATAAAAAATAAATTTTTAAACTGTCTACCCTATTCCTATTTTTATATGGAGTCTTACATGTCCCAAACCATCATTGCCCTTTGCACTGCCGAGCAACTGGCCTCCACCATTCCCGATTGGCAACAACACAACACTCAACAAATACAAACCAAACAGTCGAGAAACCCGTCCGGTGACATGACAGACTCCACACTATTGTTTGAAATATTCAAATTCGCCGCCTGGGGCTTAGACAACAAAGACAATCAAGAAAAAGTAAACGAACTGCTTTACCTTGCGGCACAGCGTGGTACTGAATTGTCAAACTCCGCTCAAAAAAACAAAAAACAGGGCGAATACGCCTATCAGCTGACGCAAGAATTAGAAATCTTATTCAGAAAAGGCGATTTGACAGCTCTAAACACTTGGTTTAATGAGCAGCAAGCCCGTCCCGAACTAAGCCAACGTATCAAAAAACACTTAGCCATCAAACTGAGCAAATTCAACAAGAATAAAGAAAAGAGAAAATCCTTCACGCCCACACAAGGCTGCTTGGTACGACCGCCACAATTTACCCAACATCATCCCAACAGCCTACGCCACCTGCCCCAACATTCCAACTGGGAAATCGTCATTGACGAAACAGGCATGGAATTTGAGCAAGCGGAGGATTTATCCATCAATGACTACAGCTTAGGACGCTATGTTGCGCTTACCATTCCAGAAGGCAAAGCCGAATTGGACAGACTGCCCGAAACATTCCACGCTGCCGAAGAAAAGCCCGAGCTGCTGGACAAAGTCATCAATAACATTCTCTCGCAGTCAGTAGGCGTATTGGGCATTACTGCCAAAGACCCGCTTTCATTCAACCGCCCGCGTTGGTTTAGCGGTGTTTACCGTTTACTGCAACTTGTCTTACGCCTGCTGCCACTACCCAACGAAGGCAGCAAGCAAGTTCGCGTGTTTATCGAACAACGCGGCAGCTTTAATGCCGATACCGACTTGGAGGTTTTAAAACAACTGCTGTTAAGCGAATTGCAAAGCATAGACGAAGCCCGCTTCAGCCAACTGCTCCTGTCGCTGGAAATTGCCCCCAAAGGCAAACACCCCTATCTTGCCCATGTTGACGCACTGGCGCACTGCTGGGGCGGTTCGTCTGCCGCACAACGTTTGACAAAAGCCAAATTCAAAGGGCATTGTTTCCTTACCCCGGAAAGCGGTGATTTAGAACGCATTTATGCCGCACTCGACGGCAAAACCGCCCTGTCGCCGCACGACTGGTTTCAGGCGGTCTGCGCCCTGTCCGGCGAACCCGAACACAGCCTGTTGCGCGAAGCCATGCAGCAATTGGGCGAACGCTGCCAAACACAGCCCGAAATCTGGCAAAACTACCTACAAACAGTCCGACAACGCCTAAACGAAAAAGACTACCACCCCAAAGCCCTAGATGAAATCTTAGGCTGGCTGCAAACCTACGCCCCGGCAGACAACAAACTGCCGCCGCTATTACAGCTACGTTTTCAAGCAGCCCGGCTTGCCGCCGACAACCATCAAGGCAGAATGAGTCTGGAAGCCATACAAAGCCTGCTTGATTTGGGCAACCAACTGAAACACGAAGCCGCCCCCGAAGTCGCGCAGGTATACAACCGCCTGGCGGTAGCCACCACCAACATATACGAATTCGACTACGCCAAACAAATTCTACAACACGCGCTCAAACTGCCTGAAATCGCCGTCGGCAGGCAGCAATACGGCAGGCTTCTATCGGGTATGGGGCAGATACACGCCTTCTTAGGCGAACACCAAGCCGCCGCATCCTTTTTTGCCCAAGCAGTTGAAACATTTGAAAAACTATCCGATCCAGCAGAAGCACAAAAAGACATCCGGCAAACCAACCTTTACCGGCTGCACAACGCCCTGGACACAGGCGAAACATGGGAAAACATTCAGCCGCTCGTCACCTCCGCTTTCGGTAGCGACCTAAACAAAGCCGCCCGAAAGTTTTCAAGCAACCCAAACGGCCGCTTTACCCATCATGCCTTATTGCGCCTGTTTTCCGTCTATCCGCAGCAAACCGCATCCGCGCAAAAAAACTATTTGGACAATCAAGCCCACTGGCAAAGCGAAACAGGACACCCATGGCAGCTTATCCACCTGTGGCGCGGCTGGTTGGCGCATTTTGCAGGCAACGACATCATTGCCGCCGAAGCCTTTAACCATGCCCTAGATGAAGAAGCAGACGGCCTGACCCTGCAATGGATTGTGCTGACGACTGCCGTATTGGCAGAACGGCTCGGACTGGGCAAATCCATCCCCTACCCCATTGCCACCGAAGCTGCTCGTCTGAAAACCGCGTTCCCCCAAGCGCCGCATGCAGCCTTACAGACCTTGCAGAAAAGCGAAGCAAAACCCGAAAAACTGCTTGCCGCGCTGAAAGCCTGCCTGCCTTTTAACTTCAAATAAAAAAGCGCACACCGACACAACACACCTTTTCAGACGACCCCAATCCACCAAACAAAGCGAGACCATCATGCAGCCAATTCCACACTACTTCATCATCCTTTCCGAACACAACATCGCCGAATACCGCGCCTGCCTCGATTTACAGCCCCAAAACGTCCATCTCATCGTCACCGATTGGGTCGCCGGTAAAAACGCACATACCCGTTTCAAAAACACGCTGGAGCAAAGCAAACAATTTAACGGCAAAATCCACGAAATCGGCTTTCAAAGCGACAGCCAACTCATCGGCGAACGAACCGAAGAAATCCAAATGTGGCTCGACACCGTCTTCAAAGCCTACTGCGCCGAACACCACATTTCAAACAACGCCATACTCAACATCACAGGCGGCACAAAAATCCTGTCCCAACTGCTCGCCGCCCAAACCGGCATATGGCAGGAGCTGCACTACCAAGCCTTCCAACGCGACAGCAACCAAATCCACATAGACCGCCTCAATCCCGACAACCTGGTATTTCTGGGCGAAATCGTCCTATCCAATCAATTCTCCTTGCGCGATGGCTTGAAACTCTATGCCGACGAAATCGGCGAACATAGCCCCAACCCCATTGCCAAACATCCCGACAGCCTGCCCCTTGCCCACATGCGTTTTGCCGCCCAAAGCATGCAGCAGCCTGAAAACGGCAACCTGTTCCCTGCCATTATTCCTGTATTGAAAGAAGCATGGACACAAAAATATCCCAAAGACCAAAAAGAAATCCTGCTCGAATGGCAAGAGTTCGTGCTTGCACAACCCGACGAACTCAAACCCTTCCTTCAAAGGCTGATCAACCTGATTGACCCGCAAGACCGCATCCGCCTAGACGAAAAAGGACTGATCCTACCCCTCCAATACAACAAAAAAAGCCAAATAGGCCGTCAAATTCACTACTGGAACAAATGGATAAGCGGCGACTGGTTTGAACAACTCATTTACACATGGTTGAAAGAAAACGGCGTAAAAGACGAAGAACTGGAGACAGGCTTGCAACTGATACAAGGAGAAAGTCAGGGCAACGAAACCGACATTTTGCTGTTCCGTAAAAACCAACTGATTTTTTGGGAACTCAAATCCGATTTAAGCTCCGAAAGCAAGCTGGCAGACCCGCTAAGGCAAGTGATCGACCAAAGCCTCAACATGGGCAAAGTACGCCGCGTCCTGATTTTGTCGCCCGTCATTCAAACCAATGCCGGTTGGCAAAAATGGACGGAATTCGAGCGCAACTGCGCCGCCAAAAACATCCAAATCATCATCGCCCGCGACAAAGAAGCGCTGAAAGCCCTGACAAGCTGACATCGAAGTCTCTTGAACATGGAAACGTCGTCTGAAAACGTTAAAAAACATTGTGAAATGCAAAGCAGACGGCTATAATCCGAAACACAAGTTTTCCGACGGATAGCGAAAAGTCTGTCTTTCGGCTGCTCTTTTCAGTTAAGGTTTTATTAAATAATGTCTTTGTTGGTTAAGGAAAAATACTAACCTTTCTTAACTATATAGAAGATTGAAAATAATGAAATTTTTTGACTGAGTGCAGTCGGAAGACTTGCCCCACTAATCGGGGATTAAGACATCAGAGTTTTAACCTCAGTCTCATACAGACGGAGTCGGAAGACTTGCCCCACTAATCGGGGATTAAGACCTTCAAGGCATCAACCAATTTTACGCCCTCTGTGTGTCGGAAGACTTGCCCCACTAATCGGGGATTAAGACCAAAAGGCAGACTCGTTAAAAGACCCGTTTCGCGTCGGAAGACTTGCCCCACTCATCGGGGATTAAGACCTTATCAGACGAATGTTCGTACATGTCAATCCATTCGTCGGAAGACTTGCCCCACTAATCGGGGATT
>NZ_KV794928.1:0-701 GCF_001808875.1 Neisseria sp. HMSC064E01 | reverse complement strand
AAGACTTGCCCCACTCATCGGGGATTAAGACCCATCCAACCAATACTGCCCTGCGTTCAGAATTTGTCTGAAGACTTGCCCCACTTATCTGTCTTTCAAGCTTTTCAGACGACCTCAAGCCAAGGTCGTCTGAAAATGTCGGAAAACCTGCCCCACTCATCGGGGATAAAAATCAAACAGCCTTGATGGTTCGTTCCATCAAGGCTGTTTTTGCGTCGGGCGTATTGTCAAGCTGCTTGGATAATGCGGTATTGCCCGTTGCCGAATACCGTTTCTTTGCCCAAGTGCAACCATTGCCCGATATACAGCATTTGCGAGAAGGCGGGCGGAAGGTCGGTCAGCTGCCATGTACCGATTGCGCCGCTAAGGGGCGTAATCTGCTTTTGACGGTTGGAAAACCGGCGGTGTTCGTGCCATGAAAGCCGGGGCGGGACACCTTGTCCGCCGATTTGGGCGGACAGCTCGGCAGCGTTTGCATGATTGCCCCAGTGCAGATGGGCAAGCGTCAGATAGCGGCGCAGGAGCTGGCGCAGGAAAACCGCCTGCGTCAGTTCGGTTTCGCGCAAAATCCTGCCTTTTTGCCGGATACGCAGAGGCGTCAGCAGCTGAATATGCGCTTGGGTGGGATAGCGTTCGGGCAGTCGGATATGGTTGTCGTGCAGCGCGATCGGGCTGCCGCGTTCGCTAATCGTCAGGAAACT
>NZ_KV794927.1:0-264 GCF_001808875.1 Neisseria sp. HMSC064E01 | reverse complement strand
CTTGTATATCGGAACTCTCGTATCATAGCAACAAACCGCCCGGCCGCCATCCGCATCCGACCAAGGCAAACAACCGTTGAGTAGCTCAGGGAGCGGCCGGGCAACCCATCGACACAACCGGACAGTTGCCAGACAACACAACCGAATGCAAGGCAGGTTTATGATGAGTACACAATACAATTACGCAGGCATCGACATCGCCAAACGAAACTTCGTCATCGCCGTTTCGTCTTTGTCTAAAACCAAAACCGAAACCAACAACCC
>NZ_KV794926.1:0-597 GCF_001808875.1 Neisseria sp. HMSC064E01 | reverse complement strand
GTTTTCATTTCAACGGCGGCTTTACCGATTCCTACCAATTTCGCGGCGGCATTGGCATAGGCGCGCGCGGCTTCCAAATATTCGGGCAAGTGGGTTTCTTCTATGTCGATGATAAACATCTCATAACGGGAAACAGCCAGTAAATTGCGAAGCTCTGAAATGCGGTTCAGATGTTGGAGGCGTTCATTAAAAAGGCTTTCCAATAGTTCTTTTTGCGCTTCCAGCATATCGGCGGCGCGGTCTGCCTCTTCGCGTTTGGCGGCAATCTCTGAATCAAGCCCTTTGGCTTCTTCGCTGTTTGTGGGTTTGCCCATTTTTAATAAATTGGCAAATATGCCTTTACGTCTGTTTCGTAGCCCCGCAAATTCATTGATAACCGCCTGCGCTTCTGTAACGCCCGCTTCTGCCGCTTCAATTTGGGCGGTCAGTTCGCTGCATTTGTCCTCTTCCTCTTTCAGTAACTTTTGACGGGTCTCAAAAGTTGTCTTTGTATATTCAATGTTCATAGTTAAAGCTCCTGATTTAATTGATTAATACAAACCGTCCGCGTTTCACGGTTTCCCCGAATTGGTTGGTTACTTCTTCCATCACGGTAAC
>NZ_KV794925.1:0-429 GCF_001808875.1 Neisseria sp. HMSC064E01 | reverse complement strand
CCGCTGGAAAGAAAACCACGCCGCCCGCGTCATTTCAGACTTTGAAAAAGACGTTTTCCCCGCAATCGGAGAAATACAGATAACGGAAATCAGCGTATCAGACGTGAAAGCCGTTATATCCGCCATCATTGCACGGGGCGCAACCGTTACCGCCGAAAAAGTCAGGCAATGGATAGGGGCGGTTTACCAATACGCCGCCATGCTGGAAATTACCGACCGCAACCCCGCTGCCGTGTTACGCGGGCATTTCGAGCAATCCAAGACCGACCATCGCCCCGCCCTGCCCCGCGAAGAACTGACCGAGTTTTTTCGCCGCCTGATACTGGCAGAGATTGAGCCGCAAAATAGAATAGCCCTGATTTTGAATATGCTGACCTTTTTACGAAGCACGGAACTAAGGGGCGGACAATGGAATGAAATAGACTTTGA
>NZ_KV794924.1:0-41692 GCF_001808875.1 Neisseria sp. HMSC064E01 | reverse complement strand
TGGGCGGCGGCGAGGTTTTTGCCCAACTCTTCCAAAGCCAGTGCATCGAGCCTGCGGCGTTCGAGTTTGCGCGCTTCTTCGTTGAAAATTTTAATATTGTCGGGCAGGACGAGCGACGGCACGCTGCTGTCAGTCGTATAGAACGCTTCATCCGTAAACACGAACCCCTCCGGCAATGCGGGCGCATTGTCGTAGTCGGCATCGTTGACCGGCATCCACTCGGAATGCTGTTCCAACAGGACGAATTGCCCGTTCATGCCGTAAATATGGGCAAAACGGGAGAGCTTGGGGCGTTTAGTGTTCATGCAAAGATTGTATGCCGATGATGCGGGAGCGTCTAGGGCGGAATTTTGTATCAGCGCAGTAGGAAGGTCGTCTAAAAGTAGTATAATTACAAAACTGATAAATTTTTGAAGACAAATATAAAAAGGGAAACCCCAATGTCAGCAAACACAAACAAACAGTGGCTAAGCGTCATCGCCCTGGCAGTCGGCGCATTCATTTTCAACACCACCGAATATATCCCGATTGCCCTATTGAGCGACATCGGCGCGACCTTCAATATGCCGCCGACCGAAGTCGGCATCATGATTACCGTGTATGCCTGGATCGTCGCGCTGCTGTCGCTGCCGCTGATGCTGGCAACGAAAAACATCGAACGCCGAAAGCTGCTGCTCATCCTCTTTGCGTTCTTTACCCTCAGCCACATCGTTTCCTATTTCGCCCGAAGTTTCGAAATCCTGCTTGTCAGCCGCATCGGTATCGCCCTGACGCATGCGGTGTTTTGGTCAATTACCGCCTCGCTGGCAGTGCGCGTTGCGCCGCAGGGTAAAGGCAATCAGGCTTTGGGGCTGCTCAGTACGGGTACGGTTATGGCGATGGTGGCGGGTATTCCGCTCGGGCGCGTTATCGGGCAACATTCGAGCTGGCAGTTCAGCTTTTTGCTTATCGGACTCTGTGCGGCGGCGGTCATGGGCATATTGGCGAAAAACCTGCCGCTGCTGCCCAGCGTAAACACAGGTTCGCTCAAAAGCCTGCCCGGATTGCTCAAGCGCAAAAACCTCATGCTGCTCTACGCGCTGACCGTCCTCTTGATTACCGCCCACTTTACGGCATACAGTTATATCGAACCCTTCGTCCTGCAAGCCGGCGGCTTCGCGCCCGAACAAGTGACCATCGTTTTGAGCCTGTACGGGCTGGCGGGATTTGCCGCGTCGTATTTGTTCGGCAAATGGTTTGCCAAACACCCACGCGCATTCCTGCTGACCTCGGTATCCGTCATTCTGGCTTCGACGCTCTGCCTGCTGCCTCTTGCCGCTTACCCGATAGCCGTTTACGCGCTGGTGTTTGTCTGGGGCATCGCCATCGTCGTCTTGAGCCTCGGCATGGTATCCAAAGTATTGGACTTTGCCTCGGATGCGACGGATGTAGCCAACTCGATTTACTCAGGCCTCTACAACGTTGGCATCGGCGGCGGCGCGCTTTTGGGACACTACGTTACCGTGTGGGCAGGCATTTCCAACATCGGCTTTGCCGCTGCAATCTTGGCGGCGGCAGGATTGGTCGTGTGTCGGATGTTGGTTGGCATGCAAAAATAAGAATGTTGTAAAAAAGGTCGTCTGAAATCGGTAGCAGCGTTTCAGACGACCTTTACTTTTGTTGCAGCCCGTCAGTTCGTTGTTTAATTGGGTTAAATTGGCAAACAAGCGTCGGAATTTTGTTACACTCTGGTTTCTTTACACTTCACACTTACACTTCACACAAGGAGGCTTTATGGCATTAATGGACAGTTTGTTGAACGCGGCGGCGCAAGCCTTGGGCGGCAAAGACGAAAACGGACAAAACTCGTTGACCGAAATGGCGATGAATTTGGTACAACAACAAGGCGGCGTGGGCAATCTGATTAATCAGTTGCAACAAGGCGGGCTGGGCGACGTATTGAACAGCTGGGTTTCCAACCAACAAAGCAACCTCCCCGTATCCGGCAGCGATTTGCAAAACGCTTTGGGCAGCGATGCCATCAGCCAAGTGGCGCAAAAATTCGGTCTCGACACTAAGCAAGCCAGCGATATGCTGGCACAGATTCTGCCCAATCTGGTAGACAAAGCCACGCCGAACGGTTCGGCGCAGGATGCGGACGGATTCGGTTTGGACGATATTGCTTCGGCGATATTGAAGAACTTCACCAAATAAGCAGCATGAAAGATACAAAAAAGGTCGTCTGAAAAACGTTTTCAGACGACCTTTTTATATGGTTCACATTGTCTCTTATTTCTTCGCCGCCCTTCTCGCGCGGATGACTTCGACCACGCCTGGCAAGATGGAAATCACGATAATCGCTACCATCACCAAAGCCAGATTGTTTTTCACCACCGGAATATTGGCGAAGAAATAGCCGGCATAGGAAAACGACAAGACCCACAATACCGCGCCGATGATGTTGTAGCGGATGAAAGTGCCGTAGTGCATGCTGCCCATGCCCGCGACAAACGGGGCAAACGTGCGCACAATCGGGACGAAGCGGGCGATGATGATGGTTTTGCCGCCGTGTTTTTCGTAGAACGCGTGGGTTTTCTCCAAATACGACTGCCGGAAGATTTTGGAATCGGGGTTGGCAAAGAGTTTGCGCCCGAAAAACTTGCCGATCATGAAGTTGGCGGCATCGCCCAAAATCGCGGCGGCCAAAAGCAGCGCGACCATGACATGAATATTCATGCTGCCGACTGCGGCAATCCCGCCCGCGGCAAACAGCAGCGAATCGCCCGGCAGAAACGGCGTAACCACCAAACCGGTTTCGCAGAAAATAATCAAAAACAACACCGCGTAAATCCATACGCCGTATTGCGCGGAAATATCGACCAAATGCTGGTCGATGTGGAGGATAAAATCAATAAGGGTCGAAATCACGAGATTTTCCTGAAATAAAAAAGACAGGGGTCGTCTGAAAACAGACGCGTCGCCAAATGTCCGCCATTGTATATGAAACCCATGCCGCGCGCCCCTTTTTCAGACGACCCCGTGCCTTGATACGCCCTGACAAAACAACGTACAATAAACCCGATTCCAACCCATCCGGTATGCCTTTGTGAACCAGCTTATTTTCGACTTCGCCGAACGCGGCTATCCCGGTTTCGACAAATTCCTCGGAACGGAAAATGCCGAACTGGTCTATGTGTTACAGCATAAACACGACCCGTTTATCTACGTCTGGGGCGAAGAAGGCGCGGGCAAGAGCCACCTGCTGCGCGCATGGGTCGCCCAAGCGCTCGACGCAGGAAAAAAAGCCGTCTATATCGATGCCGCCGCCACGCCCCTGACCGAAGCCGCTTTTGAAGCCGAATACCTCGCCATCGACCAAATCGAAAAACTGGGCAACGAAGAACAAGCCCTCCTGTTTGCCGTATTCAACCGCTTCCGCAACAGCGGCAAAGGCTTTCTGCTGTTAAGCTCCGAACACACGCCCCAACAGCTCGTCATCCGCGAAGACTTGCGCACCCGCATGGCGTACTGCCTCGTTTACGAAGTCAAACCCCTGACCGACCAAGAAAAAATCGACGCGCTCGTCAGCATGGCGGCGGCGCGCCAAGTCACCATAGACCCCGAAATCTTCGAATACCTGCTCAACCACTGGCGGCGCGACATGGACAGCCTGATGCAGATGCTCGACACGCTGGACAACTACGCCGTTACCATGGGCAAACGCATCACCCTGCCGCTTCTGCGCCAGCTTTTGAAACAACAGGAAACCCAATGAAAAATCTCGCCATCTTCGACCTCGACAACACCCTCATCAACACCGATTCCGACCATTCATGGCCGCAATACCTCATCAAAAAAGGGCTGGTTGACGCTGCCGAAACCGAAGCGCAAAACGAAAAATTCTACCGCGACTACCAAAACGGCTGCCTCGACATCGACGCCTTCCTCAAATTCCACCTCGCTCCGCTCGCCCGTTACAGCAAAGAAGAGCTGGCGGAATTTCACCGCGAATTTATGGCAGAGTTCATCACGCCCCACATCTCGCCCATGCAGCGCATGCTCGTGCAGAGCCACCAAATGGCGGGCGACGAAACCCTCGTTATCTCCTCGACCAACGAGTTCATCATCACTCCCATCTGCCACCTTTTCGGCATCACCAACATCATCGGCACACAACTCGAAACCAGCACTGACGGTCGCTACACCGGCAACTACATCGGCACACCCAGTCTCAAAGAAGGCAAAATCACCCGCCTGAACCAATGGCTCGCCGAACGCGGCGAAACGCTCGAAAGCTATGGCAAAACCTATTTTTACAGCGATTCCAAAAACGACCTGCCGTTGCTGCGTCTCGTCAACGAACCCGTTGCCGTTAATCCCGATGCCGAGTTGGAACAAGAAGCCAAAGCAAAAGGTTGGCCGATATTGAATTTCAAATAAGTAAAACCGTGCCCGTCGCCTAAATGGGCGTAATATCGTAGCGTGGGCTTTACCCACGGGAAACAGAGGTCGTCTGAAAATAGCGCAAACCCGTAGCGTGGGCTTTGCCCACGGAAAACGAAGGTCGTCTGAAAATAAGCGCTAACCTCGTAGCGTGGGCTTCTCCTACGAAAACAAAAGGTCGTCTGAAAACAAACAAAAACAACTCCCCTAAAATCTCTACAAATCGATAAATAAGGAAAACACCCATGTCCATCCGCACCATCATCCCCGCCCTGCTGCTTGCCTTCGCCCTCCCCGCAGCCGCGCAAACCGTCAATCCGGCAGAATACGCCCCCGCATCCGAAAATACTGCACAACCCATCAAACCCGTCAAACTGTCCATCTTGGTTTCCCCAGAAGGCAAAGCCGTAGAAGTCCACATCCTCGAATCCAGCGGTTATGAAGGGCTCGACGAAACAGCCGTCGCAACCGCCAAAAAAGACAAATACAAAGCCGCCGGATACTGGGTGAAATATAAAGGAACCATCGAGTTTAAAAACCAATAGGTCGTCTGAAATGTCCGCGTTCAAACCCGTCATCGTTACCACCACCGCCCCGACCCGCGAAGAAGCCGAAAAAATCGGCAGCCTGTTGCTGGAAAAGCAACTCGCCGCCTGCGTGCAATACGAAGCCATCACCAGCCAATACCTTTGGAACGGCGAAATCTGCCGCGACGACGAAATCCGCATCACCATCAAAACCTCGCGCCACTGCTACCGCGAAATCCAAAAAAACATCATCGCCAACCACAGCTACGACTGCCCGCAAATCCTGATGCAAAACGTATCGCGCGGGTTTGCCCCATATCTGCGCTGGCTGAAGCAGAGTTTAGGTTTATAAATAGCCACTCGAGGTCGTCTGAAAAAAGCCCAAGCATCATTATGAATTTACAGGGAAGTCCACTATAATGACGGCTTTTGATTTTCAGACGACCTTACGTTTGCATCCGCAATCCCAAACCAAAAGGAAACCCATGTTCCGCACCATGCTCGGCGGCAAGATACACCGCGCCACCGTTACCGAGGCCGACCTCAACTACGTCGGCAGCATCACCATAGACCAAGACCTGCTTGACGCCGCAGGCATCCTCGTCAACGAAAAAGTCGCCATCGTCAACAACAACAACGGCGAACGCTTCGAAACCTACACCATCCCCGGCGAACGCGGCAGCGGCGTCGTCTGCCTCAACGGTGCCGCCGCACGGCTCGTCCAAAAAGGCGACATCGTCATCATCATGTCCTACGTCATGCTGTCCGAACCCGAAATCGCCACGCACGAACCCAAAGTCGTCCTCGTGGACGAACACAACAAAATCCGCGACATCCTCTCCTACGAGCCGCCGCACACCGTCCTATAAAACACAAAGGTCGTCTGAAACCGCAAAATCCGCTTTCAGACGACCTTTCAGCCATTTTCAGACGACCTTCGAGAAAGCCCCATCATCATGAACATCCGCATCAACAACCTTACCGTCGGCAACGACCTCCCCTTTACCCTGTTCGGCGGCATCAACGTCCTGGAAGACCTCGATTCCACCCTCAAAGCCTGCGAACAATACGTCAAAGTGACCGACAAACTCGGCATTCCCTATGTCTTCAAAGCCTCCTTCGACAAAGCCAACCGCTCCTCCATCCACTCCTTCCGCGGCGTCGGCTTGGACGAAGGCATGAAAATCTTCCAAGCCGTCAAACGCGAGTTTGACGTGCCCGTCATCACCGACGTCCACGAACCCTACCAATGCGCCCCCGTCGCCGAAGTCTGCGACGTCATCCAACTGCCCGCCTTCCTCGCCCGCCAAACCGATCTCGTCGTCGCCATGGCAAAAACCGGCAACGTCATCAACATCAAAAAACCCCAGTTCCTCAGCCCCTCGCAGATGAAAAACATCGTCGAAAAATTCCAAGAAGCAGGCAACGGACAAATCATCCTGTGCGAACGCGGTGCCAACTTCGGCTACGACAACCTCGTCGTCGATATGCTCGGCTTCGGCGTCATGAAACAAACCTGCGGCGGCCTGCCCGTCATCTTCGATGTAACCCACTCCCTACAAACCCGCGAATCCGGTGCGGCCGCATCCGGCGGACGGCGCGCGCAAGTGCTGGACTTGGCGCTCGCCGGCATGGCAACCCGCCTCGCAGGCCTCTTCCTCGAATCACACCCCAACCCCGACCAAGCCAAATGCGACGGCCCCAGCGCCCTGCCGCTCGCCCAGCTGGAAGACTTCCTGACCCGCGTCAAAGCCGTGGACGAAACCGTCAAATCCTTCGCGCCTATGGACATCCGTTAACGCGGCATGGCAAACGAAAGGTCGTCTGAAAATTGAATCGTCGGTTTACCTTGTGTAAACTGACGGTCAGGCAATTTTGTATTTCAATCGATTTTTCGATATAAAACAGTAAATACACAAACCATCAACATTGTGGGCAAACGCGAAAACCCCAAAAAACGGATTCGCCGCCTGCGCCCGATTCTTCAACTGCTCATTACATATAAGGAAAACAATATGAAAACATGGAAAACCCTACTTGGCGCCGCCGCGTTCACCTTGACCCTGACTTCTGCCGCCGTGGCGGAGACGGCTTATGTACCGGGTCTGCACGTTACCGAACCCAACCAGCTCGTTACCGCCAAAAAAGTCAAACGCAAAGACTTGTTCGGCATGTGGGGCAACACCAGCAAAAACGCAGACGGCTCCCTGCTCAACGCCAGTCTGATGCGCCCCGACGGTACCGGCCGCGACCTGATTCATTTCCAAGCAAATTCCGGCGATACGACCACCATTACCCAAGACTTCAAATGGAAATTCAGCCGTTGGAGACAAGAATTCCGTCAAACCATAACCAACTACACCGTCAGCCACAACGATGGCGCGCCCGAACAAAAACCTGACGAAATCGGCAAAACCGTCAAATTCAAAGTTCCGCTGCTGCTGAAGCTGGAAGGCAAACCCAATGTATTAGAAATGACCAATAAAGAAGGTACGGACAGCGTCCGCTATTACCGCTACAACGAAGAAGCCATGCCTGATCTGCTGAAAAAACTGGAAGCGCAATAATCCATCCTCCCAATACTGAAAGGTCGTCTGAAAACCTAATTTCAAGGTTTTCAGACGACCTTTCTGTTTTCTGTTGTCCCTTTAAGGATTTCTAGTTCTTTGTAACTAAAAACAATCATCAATAATATTTACATTTCGAAATAAAAAGAGTAAGGTTGCCTTGCTTTTCGGGCTTTCCGTTGGCTTTTGAACCGTAAACAATCAAATTTGAGGAAGAAACATGAAAAAATTATGGATACTTGGCGCATTGGGCTTGAGCATGGCGGCGCAGGCGCATGATTTGTGGGTGTCGGCTCCGGTGCGTTTGGATTCGGGCAGTACGTTGAAAGCGGATTTAGGTTACAGCCATGATTTCCCGAATGTTGAAAAAATCGCCGACGATCGCGTGCATATTTTCAAACCGCTGCAATTGACGGACAAATCCGGAAAAACCGTTGATTTAACGAATAAAGGCGAAAATTACCAATATGTTTCCAAATCCCGCCTGAAAGACGGCTCTTATTGGGTCGGCTCGGTGTACAAACCGACGTTCTGGTCGCAAAACAGTGAAGGCTGGAAACAGAAAACCTTGAAAGACCTGCCCGGCGCGACTTATTGCGAACAGGCTCAGATGTTCGGCAAAGCGTTTTTGCAAGTGGGCAGCGCAGGCGTGGATGAAAGCGTATTGACCCGTCCGGTCGGTCATGAATTGGAGCTGGTGCCGCTGAAAAATCCGAATGAAGTCAAGGCAGGCGGCCTGCTTCCGATTAAAGTGCTTTATAAAGGCAAACCGTTGGCAAAAGCGACGGTAACGGCAAGCTCGGATACGCTGGCGGAAATGGACTTGGCGGCGACACACGACCACCGCGAGCCGCAAGGTTTCTCAGGGAAAACGGATAAAGACGGCGTCGTCAATGTGATTCCTTTGATTGAAGGTTTGTGGAAAATCAAAGCCGTCCATCAGGCAAACTATGCCGATAAAAGCGTTTGCCAAGAGGACAAGTCGTATGCAACGCTGATTATGCCCGTCGGAACGAAACGCGCGGCTGAACGGCATGAACACCATCATCATCAACACTAATTGAGTGTGAAAGATCAAAAAGGTCGTCTGAAAACTTTTCAGACGACCTTTCTAGTTATAGTGGATTAACTTTAAATCAGGACAAGGCGACGAAGCCGCAGATAGTACATCAGGACAAGGCGATGAAGCCGCAGATAGTACAGATAGTACGGAACCGATTCACTTGGTGCTTTAAGCACCTTAGAGAATCGTTCTCTTTGAGCTAAGGCGAGGCAACGCCGTACTGGTTTAAAGTTAATCCACTATAGATGGCGGATTTACAAACCCAATGCCTCAGCATGAAACTCGATATGCGAGTCGATAAAGCTAGCGATGAAGAAATAATCGTGTCCGTAGCCGGGGCGGACTTTGTATTGCACGTTGAAGCCGTTGGCACGGGCGGCGTTGACGAAGGCTTCGGGTTGTAATTCGTCGGGGAACAGCGGATCGATGCCGCCTTGGTCGATAAGTATCGGCAGCTTGCGTGAGGTCGTCTGAACGAACGATGTGCTGTCGTAAACCTGCCAAGCATTCGATTCCGCGCCCAGATAGGCGGCAAACGCCTGCTTTCCGCCCCGGCTGGCAGTCGGATGGCACAAGGGGGCGAATGCGGAAACGGCGGCATAGCGTCCCGGATTTTTCAGGGCGATGGAAAGCGCGCCGTGTCCGCCCATGCTGAAACCTGCGATACTGCGTTCTTGGGTGGCGGGGAAATGCCGTTCCACCCAGTCGGGCAGTTCGCGGCTGATATGGCTGTACATCTGATAATGCGCCGCCCACGGTTGTTCGGTCGCATCAATGTAAAATCCCGCGCCTTGCCCGATAAATTCGTTCGCGCTGTCGCTGATATGGCTGCCGCGCGGCGAGGTGTCGGGAAAAACGACGATGATGTTCCATTGCGCGGCAAAACGCTGGATGCCGGTTTGGCGTATCAGTTCCGAGCCGTCGCAGTTCAATCCCGACAAAAAATACAAAACCGGCGCGGGATAGCCTTTCAATACTTGCGGCGGCAGGTAGATGCCGAAAGTCATGTCGGTTTGGCAGGTTTCGGAAAAGCAGCGGTATTGCTCCTGATGGCCGTTGAACATTTTGGCACGGGAAAGCAGGTGTAATTCGTGTGCGGACATAGATAGGTGGTGTGAAAAAAGTGAAGGCATCATCTTAACAGAAAGACCGCGTTACGGGCTTTTAAAAACCTATCGAACGGTATGGTTTCAGACGACACTAATCTATACACAAACTCTGTGGATAAGTTTGTTGATAAGCTTTGGGTAATCGGAAATTTTGCTTTTGGAACAACCCAAGCCTTTCGGTGCTTAAAAAATAGTCAAATAAAATACAATAAAATCAATTAGTTATAAAAATAAAAAATTTCAAAGCCTTTATGGGAAAAATCTATAAGCAAAACAAGCCAATGCGAAATTGTGTATAAAAAGTGATTGACACGCCCGATAAATGTCAAATGGATTAACTCAAAAAGAAAGGCGGCGGCTGTTCGCGCATAGGGAAAAACTTCAATCCCCCTGCCTTTCGCGTTACAATACGCGCTTACTTTTTTACACAGAAAAACACACCATGAAAGCCAGCCAATTTTTCATTTCCACCCTGAAAGAAGCCCCTGCCGAAGCCGCGCTTGCCAGCCACAAGCTGATGATTCGCGCCGGTCTGATTAAAGCCAACGCGTCCGGCCTTTATACTTGGATGCCGATGGGGCTGCGCGTGTTGCGCAAAGTTGAGAACGTCGTGCGCGAAGAAATGGCGCGCGCGGGCAGCGTGGAGTTGTTGATGCCGGTGGTGCAGCCTGCCGAGCTTTGGCAGGAATCCGGCCGCTGGGAATTTTACGGTAAAGAACTGCTGCGCCTGAAAGACCGCCACGACCGCGATTTCTGCATGGGCCCGACCTGTGAGGAAGTCATCGCCGACATCGTGCGCAAAGAAATCAACAGCTACAAACAGCTGCCGAAAAACTTTTACCACATCCAAACCAAATTCCGCGACGAAGTGCGCCCGCGCTTCGGCGTCATGCGCGCGCGCGAGTTCGTCATGAAAGACGCTTATTCCTTCCATGCCGACTACGCCTCGCTTCAGACGACCTATGATGCCATGTATGACGCTTACTGCCGCATCTTCACCCGTCTGGGCTTGGAATTCCGCCCCGTTGCCGCAGACACCGGCAGCATCGGCGGCACCGGTTCGCACGAGTTTCAAGTGTTGGCGGAAAGCGGCGAAGATGTCATTGCATACAGCGACACTTCCGATTACGCCGCCAATATCGAGTTAGCTCCGACCTTGCCGCTCAAAGGCGAACGCGCGACCGCTCAGGCAGAACTGACCAAAGTACACACACCAAACGTCAAAACCATTGATTCATTGGTTGACTTACTCAGCATTCCGATTGAAAAAACACTGAAATCCATTGTGGTCGAAGGCGAAAACGAAGGCGAAATCGTCTTATTACTGTTGCGCGGCGACCATGAGTTCAACGACATCAAAGCTGAAAAACTCGCAGGTGTGAAATCGCCGCTGACCATGGCAGACCCTGCCGCCATCCGTGCGCAGTTCGGTGCAAACGGTGGCTCGCTCGGCCCCGTCGGCTTCACAGGCAAAGTCTATGCCGATTTCGCCACTGAAAAAGGCGCGGACTGGGTCATCGGCGCGAACGAAGACGACTACCACTATACCGGCTTCAACTTCGGCCGCGACGCCGCCGAGCCTGAGTTTGTCGATTTGCGCAACGTCGTCGAAGGCGACGAAAGCCCCGACGGACAAGGCCGTCTGAAACTGGCGCGCGGCATCGAAGTCGGACACGTCTTCCAATTGCGCGACAAATACACCCAAGCCATGAACGTGAGCTTCCTCGACAACAACGGCAAATCGCAAATCATGGAAATGGGCTGCTACGGCATCGGCATCACTCGCGTCGTTGCCGCCGCCATCGAGCAGAACAATGACGAAAAAGGCATCATCTGGACCAAAGCAATGGCGCCGTTTGAAGTCGTTATCGTGCCGATGAACTACAAAAAATCAGACGCCGTGCGCGAAGCCGCCGACAAAATCTACGCCGAACTGCTGGCCGCAGGCGCAGACGTCCTCCTCGACGACCGCGACGAACGTGCAGGCGTACTGCTGAACGACTCCGAGCTTCTGGGCATCCCGCACCGCGTCGTCATCGGCGACCGCGCCTTGAAAGAAGGCAATGTCGAATACGCCGAACGCCGCGACAATCAGGCGCAAACCGTAAGCCTGAATGAAATCGCCGGCAAAGTTTTGACTGCATTGAAAGACTAATGACGGTTTAAGCAGAATATAGATGAAAGAAGATCGTCTGAAAACTGGAAAGAGGTTTCAGACGACCTTTTTATGTGCTTAAAACAAATATAGTGGATTAACTTTAAACCAGTACGGCGCTGCCTCGCCTTGCCGTACTATCTGGATTTTGGGGAATTTTGCAAAGGTCTCTATCTGTACTATCTGCGGCTTCGTCGCCTTGTCCTGATTTAAATTTAATCCACTATAATCGCATTTAGGGCTAAATTTCATTTACTGCCCCATGCTGCCTATCTCATCCATTCACTCCAACAGTCCATAATGGTACGCGGATGATTTTGAACCAGTTGTTTATAAAAAATAGCGAATCCGCCGGCTTTGGGATAAAAATGATAAGCAACTTGACTTCCGTCCGCTCTAAACTCCAGCCTCCAAACATGAGTTCCGAAAAGGGCCATCATCGTCCTACTCAAATAAATCAAATCTTGAAGAGGATGACGTGCTTTAATTTCACTGCCTTCACAAATGAAAATCTCGTTTTTGCCAAAATAAATCCGTTCGTTATCCAATAAATTACCGAGACTGATGCAGATGAGCGGTTCGTTTTCCCAAATGATTTCAGGCGCTGGCCGTACTCTGCGGGCAATCAGGATGAAAATGAAGCATCCGACTAAAAATATAAAAATGTATGCCATAGCTGATGAACTGAATAAATGATGATGAAACGCGGATAATCATATGGCAAATTTGCGTATTGGAAAACTCATTATCAATATCTTAATATTGTTTTGAGTGATCAGCCTGTCCGACAAATTTCTTTTAATGAGCCAAATAAATAAAAATAAGAATTGATTGCATTTGTATTTTGAACTAAGATAGCCCATATTTCACACCTCGTCTGAAACGACCATGCGCTACCATTTCCCGATTTCCGTCGATATGTACGACTTTTTGACCACAGGCCGATTTGATTATCTGGAGATCGGGCAGACGGCGGAGATGATCCTGCAAATGTTCCCTGCGCCCGAATGCGTGCCTAAAGGGCTTTTGGTAAAAAAGGGCTGGAACATTTGGCTGTATGGCGATATCGAATTGCATTTTTCAGACGACCGCCTGACTCAAATCCGGGCGGACTTCCAACCCGGTGCTTCGTTGAACGGCGGGCGTTGGTTAAGCTTAAATCCTTGGTTTTTCAGGCATGCGGACAAGCTTGATTTGTATTCCGCCATTGCCAAACTCGTGCAACATCATATCGACTTCATCAAAATCGATACGCCGTCCGCGCTGATTTTGCGGCTGCAAAGCGGCGTAGAGTTGATGTTTGAAAAATGCAATGGGCAGCGGCTGTTTGCCTTTTGCAAACAGAAAACCACCCTGCCCCAATGGGCGCATGAAACGGCGTAGATTCAAGCCATCAGGCAAATCTTGAAAACCTGTTTGCGCCTCCTAATCAAAGGTCGTCTGAAAAGCCAAATGCCGTTTCAGACGACCTTCGTTTGTCGTTTTCCGCTAAAATACCCGTCTCTTTTTCTTTCCCGACCGTCTTCAATGTCCCAACGCAAAATCATCCATATCGACATGGACGCGTTCTACGCATCGGTAGAACTGCGCGAGCAGCCGCATTTGAAAGGGCTGCCCGTGGTCGTCGCGTGGGAGGGCGCGCGTTCGGTGATTTGCGCCGCATCGTATGAGGCGCGGCAGTTCGGGCTGCATTCCGCGATGTCGGTGGCGACGGCGAAAAGGCTGTGTCCTCAAGCGGTGTATGTGCCGCCGCATTTCGATTTGTACCGTCAGGTTTCCGCGCAGATTCACGCCGTATTCAGTCGCTATACCGACTTGATCGAACCCTTGTCGCTGGACGAAGCCTATCTTGATGTGACCCATAATTTCAAAAACATCCCCTACGCCAGCGAAGTCGCCAAAGAAATCCGCGCCGCCATTTTTGCGGAAACTGGCCTGACCGCTTCCGCAGGCATCGCGCCGAACAAATTTCTAGCGAAAATCGCATCGGACTGGCGAAAGCCGAACGGGCAATTCGTCCTGCCGCCGCACAAGGTCATGACGTTTTTAGAAACCCTGCCTTTGGGCAAAATCCCCGGGGTGGGCAAAGTCACGCTGAAAAAAATGCAGTCGCTGGGTATGCAGACGGCAGGTGATTTGCGCCGTTTCGAGCGCGGCGAACTGTTAAACCATTTCGGACGCTACGGCTACCGCCTCTATGATTTGGCGCGCGGTACGGACGAACGCCCCGTCAAAGCCGAACGCGAACGCCTCCAAATCTCCACCGAAATCACCCTACCCGAAGACCTGTCGCTCGAACAGGCAGGCGGGCACCTGCCCCACCTTGCCGAAGACCTGTGGCGGCAAATCGAGCGAAAAAACGTCGAAGCCAAAGGTGTAACCCTCAAGCTGAAAACCCATGATTTCCGCATCATCACCCGCTCCCTGACCTACTCTTCCGTCCTGCCCGACACCGACGCCCTGCTTTGCGCCGCGCAAACCCTGATGCAGCGCGTGCCGCCCCAGCGAGAAGACGCCTTCCGCTTGATCGGCATAGGCGTGAACCACCTCGTGCCGAAAGACCAGCAGCAATCGCTTTGGTTATAAAGAAATAGAAAAGCATTCTTTCCCCTTCGCGCGAGACCGCCCGACAATAATGTTCCGAACAAACTTTCAGACGACCCCTTTGCCGCAAGAGAGGTCGTCTGAAAACAAAAATCAAGGAACAGCAAACCATGTCCCTCTTCCGTCCCCAGCTTTGGCGCATCCCGACAACAGGAGAAGCCGAACAGCGCCGGCTGCCCGAGTTGACCGCCACGCTCGAAAACCGCCTCAAACACATCGCCCGCCGCTATCCGCAAGCCGTCTTCGCCTCCAGCCTTGCCGTCGAAGACATGATCATTACCGACGCCATCTGCCACCTGAAACTCCCCCTGCGCATCATCACCCTCGACACCGGCAAGCTCAATCCCGAAACCGCCGCCCTGATTACCGCCGTCAACGTTCGCTACCAAACCGAGCTGAAAGTCTTCCACCCCGATCCCGAAAGTGCGCGGCAGTTTGAGCAGGAATTCAGCGCAACCGCCATGTACGACAGCGTCGAGCTGCGCCGCCGTTGCTGCCACATCCGCAAAATCGAGCCGCTCAACCGTGCCCTGAAAAACGCCCCCGCCTGGCTGACCGGACAACGCCGCAGCCAATCGGCAACCCGCAGCGAATTGGATTTCGAAGAAACCGACCACAGCCGCAACATCGCCAAGTTCAACCCCATTTTCGACTGGGAAGAAAACGACGTCTGGGCATACGCGCAAGCCTACGACGTTCCGCTCAACGCCCTGTATTTCCAAGGCTACCCGAGCATAGGCTGCGAACCCTGCACCCGCCCCGTCAAAGCAGACGAAGACATTCGCGCCGGACGCTGGTGGTGGGAAAGCAAAGACAGCAAAGAATGCGGGCTGCACAAATAACCCTTGGCAGGCATGACAGAAAGGTCGTCTGAAAAACCAAATTCAGGTTTTCAGACGACCTTTTTCATAGGGCGGTTTTCCTTTAATTTTTCTCGCGCGCCAATCAGCATTTTTCTATTGCAAATTATTATCCATTCCTAAAACGACAATATCGTTTTTTAAAAAATGAATTCGCTTTAACTTCATAGCCTTAAATTAATTAGCAAAAGAAGGCTTGACCTAGTGATTTAATATGGCTATGGTTCAATAAAAAATAACAATATTCTATACACGCACCGCAATGCTTTTTTCCCTCCTCCTTATAGAAAGGATATTGCAATGCCCTGCTTGACCCGTACGTTGCCTCGTCTGACTGTCTTCCTGCTGTCCACCTTCGCAGCATTCTCCGCCGCCGCACACGGAAACCACACCCATTGGGGTTACACCGGACACGACTCCCCCGAAAGCTGGGGTGAGCTTTCTGAAGAGTTCCGTTTATGCTCCACAGGCAAAAACCAATCCCCCGTCAACATCACCGAAACCGTCTCAGGCAGACTGCCCGCCATCAAAGTCAATTACAAGCCGAGCGCGGTTAACGTGGAAAACAACGGCCACACCATCCAAGTCAACTACGCCGAAGGCGGCAATACCCTTAGCGTAAACGGTCGCACCTACACCCTGAAACAATTCCATTTCCACGTACCCAGTGAAAACCAAATCAAAGGCCGCACCTTCCCGATGGAAGCCCACTTCGTCCACTTGGACGAAAACCGCCAGCCTTTGGTATTGGCAGTATTGTACGAACCTGGCAAAACCAACGACCGCCTCGCGCCTATATGGAACGTGATGCCGATGAAGGAAGGAAAAGTAAACCTCGACAAAGCCTTCGACGCCAGCACCCTGCTGCAGAAACGACTGAAATACTACCGCTTTGCCGGCTCACTGACCACACCGCCGTGCAGCGAAGGCGTATCGTGGCTACTGTTGAAAAACTACGACCACATTGATCAGGCGCAGGCAGAAAAATTCACCCGCGCCATCGGCTCGCACAACAACCGCCCCGTCCAGCCGCTTAACGCGCGCGTTGTCATCGAATAAACGGTAAAGCCGTAAACGAAAAGGTCGTCTGAAAAAACCAAATTCAGGTTTTCAGACGACCTTTCTGCATGACGGTCAAAGGTTTCCGCTAAATTTCCTTGTTCAGATTTCAACAGCGTGTCCCAAATCAATCATCAGGATGGAACCTTGCCGCTTCGCGTTCTTTCATAACAGTTTCTTTATCCTTCAATTTTGCTCCCAAACCCAAACGTTTTTCATATTCGGATTGCGGCGTGCCGTCATCCTGCATACCAAACGCGCTGGCGTTCACCCAGAGCGCAAGAGCGGCGACGATGAAAGCAAAAAATCCTACGATATACCAAAACATTTCTTTTCCTATCATGGGTCAACAGATGGGAAGAAGTCAAATTTCCCATTTTGACCAGTAGCTTGCTGCGGTTTGCAAAGGCAAAAATGTATCACAAATCCAGTCCGGTATAAATTACCGATTTGCACCGCAACACTTCCTGCAAACGCCAACTCAACTGACGCTGCACACGAATGCCGTTACCAATCAGACGGTTAAGCCAATAAAAGCCGGTTTTCTATCCCAAAGGTCGTCTGAAAACCAATATCCGCTTTTCAGACGACCTCCGGCATCAGCAGCCGAAATACCTAGCGGAACAAGCCCAATGCCTTGACGAACACCATCACCACGCCGTAAACCAGCGGGACGCCGACTAAAGCCCAACGCCACCAAACCGAAAAACCGCCTGCCGCAACTTTTTCCTGCAACAAGTAGGCATCGGAAACAGCAGTTTCGTCATCGGGGTTGCCGCTGTGGGCCGCTGTTTTGATGTCGGTTTCGTGGTGTTTTTCATGGACGGATTTGACGGCAAGGTTGCACAGCAAACCGACAATCAACAATCCTGCCATGATATACATGGTTATACTGTATGCCTGCGCGGCGGGTACGCCGCTGTCGATTTGGCTTTGGCGAATGTAGTTCACCAAGACCGGACCGATCACGGCGGCGGTTGACCACGCCAGCAAAATACGTCCATGAATCGCGCCGACTTGATAAGTGCCAAACAAGTCTTTCAAATAAGCCGGAATCGCAGCAAAACCGCCGCCATACATGGAAATGATGACGCAAAATCCAATAATAAACAAAGCCTTGTTCCCGATCTCGCCAATAGACGGAACGGCAAAATATAGCAACGAGCCGAGTACGAAAAAGATGGTGTAGGTATTTTTACGTCCGATTCTGTCGGAAACGCTGGACCACAAAAACCGCCCGCCCATATTGAACAGACTCAAAAGGCTGACGAAACCTGCCGCCGCCCCCGCACTGACTGCCGCTTGTTTGCCAACCGAAGCCTCTGAAAATAGCTCCTGAATCATGACCGAAGCCTGCCCCAAAACGCCGATACCGGCAGTCACGTTCAGGCACAACACCCAAAACAACAGCCAAAATTGCGGCGTTTTCATCGCTTGGGAAACATTGACATGATTGCTGCTGACCAGCTTGTTTTTGACTTTCGGCGCGACATAGCCTTCAGGTTTCCACCCCTCCGCCGGCACGCGGATGGTGAATGCGCCGAACATCATCAACACAAGGTAAAACAGCCCCAGCACGACAAAAGTCGGTGCGACACCAACCGACACGTCGTCTGAAAACGCATTCATCAATGATACGGACAACGGCGAGGCAAGCATCGCACCACCGCCGAACCCCATAATCGCCAAACCCGTCGCCATGCCCGGTTTGTCGGGAAACCACTTCATCAAAGTGGACACAGGGCCAATATAGCCTAACCCCAAGCCGATGCCGCCGATCACGCCGTTGCCCAAATACAGAAGAAACAGATTATGCGTACTGACGCCGAGTGCCGACACAAAAAAGCCCAAGCTGAAACAGCACGCCGCGACAAACATCGCCTTGCGTGGTCCGACACGCTCCATCCAAGTCCCAAATAAAGCAGCAGACGCCCCCAACATAGCCAGCGCGATACTGAAAATCCAGCCCACAGTCGTCAGCTTCCAATCCCCGGCTGCGGATTCGGTAATGCCGATAAGTTTGGTCAGTGGCGCGTTAAACACGGAATACGCATAAATCTGCCCGATGGCAAGATGCACCGCCAAAGCGGCAGGCGGCACCAGCCAACGGTTAAAACCCGGTGCGGCAATCGTCGCCTCACGGTCTAAAAATTTCATAAAAGCCTCTTGATGTCGAATGAAAAACAGCGTTCTCCGTGAGGAAAACGCCTTAAATTGTTGACAATATTGTACCACGCTTCTGCGTGTGCTTTACTCCGCTTAACATGAGTTTTTTGAGCAGAAAAAAGAAAAATCATTCATAAACAACGAGGATTTGAAAACGATTTGATGACATCCGCAGCTTGGGTTTTCATATCAGATAAAAGGTCGTCTGAAAATTGGTTTTCAGACGACCTTTTATGTTGAACAGACTAAGAGGCAATGACTGCGACAGAGATTGGTGAAACAGCGATGTTTAGCTGTTATGCAGGCTTAGTATCAAAATATCTATAAGGGTAAGAAGAGAATAAATCATCATGTATTGAATTTACCGTATCTTCAAATTGTTTTTGTCTGATTTCGTCTACTATACCATCATTCAAATCAAGATATCTCTCTAACTCACAGTATAAAAAGGATAATTGCAAAAATTCTATAAAATTGATTCCCAAATTCATGAAATAATTTATTTGATACTCCCCTGAATCATGATCATAAAAAAAGATTGAGCCATCCAGTTTATTTATAAACCAACCATCTCCTTGTCCTGAGCAACCAATCATCCAGAATACCTCACTACAGTCAGAATAATTCTTCTCTAGATATCTATTTTCATTTAAAGAATCTTCATACCCATATATGATTACATCGGGAGTAATTTCTATACCTTTAAATTGAGCCAAAAATGATAAATATGATTCACTTAAATTAGGTAACTTCCCTAAACCAGTAACAATATTTGTCCGAGTTTCAAAATTACTAAAAATGTCTCTATCTGCTTTTAGGCTAAACATAAAGATTCTTTCTTTACCTAATTGTCAGTGAAATAGATTATAAGGATACACATTAACCAACCTTACTTATCTCCCTACTTTCTATGAAATAGAAAATTTAGAGATTTTTACCCCATTCAAATCAAATGAAAAAATCACAGAAACACCACCTTCAGTTTTTATTTCACACTCATGTTCCCACTCTTCTCTAGAAACAAATTTCCATTTAATATCAGCGAAAAACAAATATTTTATAAACTTCTCGATAGTTAATTTCCTATTAATTTTATACTGCTTTGCAATTGTAATATCCCTGAAGTAAGGGTCTATTAACAATGGATAAACAACACCATCGGTAAAACCAACTTCCAACCCTTTCCAAAAAACGCAAAAGCCACTCTCTACATCGCCTTCTTCGTATAACCATTTAGTCAGCTTTTTAAACCGTTTCTGTTTTTGAAAGTCACTATACGACATACCAACAGATAAACCTTTAAACCTGCCCGTTTTTAAAAAAGATGTTATATCCATTATGGCCTCATCACAGTCTATGACCTTAGTGTATCAATACATTGCTAAAATAACTAATATTTTAAATCAACAATATGCAATATTAACTGCCCATGCGTCCGTAATTAGACCTTTATAACTCAGCTCAACAATAAAACGCTCATCATCCATCCAATAAAATTTCAGCTGACTCCATATATCAACAAAATATGACTCTTTTGTTAGTAAAACTCCCTTTTTGAGAATATTTTCTTTCCTATCTGATACAGTCCAAGTGATTTTAAAGTGGTGTTGATCGCAATATGCCCATAAAGACAGGTATTGTTTTCTGTTCGGACTCAGTTTGCGCTTTTTGATCTGTTTTAGAAAGGTTAAATCGGAAGTCAAGCAACTTTGATAAGCCTCTTCCAACGGTCCTTTATCCCAATTGTAATCAGCAGCAATATCCAGCATCCCCTGATGGATAACCTGTAACTGCATTAGCTGTCTATCTCTTTCGGATAGGGAGATATACTTCTTGAAATCAAAAATCTGATGAGAATCGGCAAATCCCAATATTTTTTCTTTAGGTGGAAGTGGGCCGTTCTCCCATAAGAAAATATTACATTTAATCACTTTTTTGGAATCAAATTTGGGTATGGAAACGAGATAAAGCTCAGGAATAGCAAAGAATTCTTGCTTAAATTCAGAAGTTCTCTCATCATCGTCATAACAGTATAAACAAATTTGGTTAATCATGATTTTCGATTCGCATGGTCTAAACGGGTTGTTGCTATTGATTAGGATTTAGTTAGCAGATTTAATGAGAAGTTTTTGTAATTGAAAATTATTTTTCAGAGGACCTTTATACTAACCAGTAATGAGGTTGCTAAAAAACAAATCTTTCAGACGACCTTAAATGCAAACTATGTGCGTACTTTGAAGCACGCCCTGCTTATAAATTTGGAAATTTACGGATGTTAAGGACAATTCCTATGTGCAATGACACTTATCTTACCGATGAATTTATACAAGCTAATTATTACCTTGAAAATCAAGATTATCAAAAAGCTTTTTATTTTTTGGAGAAAGGAGCTTTGCGAAAAGATGTTAATTGTTATAATAATTTAGCAGTTTTATCTGATGTTGGATATGGAGTTCGAAAAAATCCAATTTTGGCACTCAAATGGTATAGAAAAAGTTGGCAATATGAAGGAAAAAGTGGTGGGTTGTGTTCTAATATTGCATCACTTTATGCGAGTTTAGGAAATATACGGCAAGCTAGATTTTGGTGGAACAGAGCAATATCAGAATTTAATGATGGAGATGCAGCTCTTGATTATGCAAAATTTTTAATTAACAGGAAAAATAAGAGAAGCTATCATAAAATAATAGAATTACTTAAGTTTGCTATCAAGAGCGATTATATTACTGAAATTTCTAAGGAAGAGGCAAGCCAATTGTTACAAAATCTAAAAAATTCATCGTTTTAAGCTAAATGAATTTCTAATAAAACCGCAAAGTCGTCTGAAGTAATTTTCTGACGACCTTTTCCTACAAATACCCGCCTTATCTGTTTAACTACCCTAACCCCCTCAAAATGATTCACTATTTAAATATAAATCTTGATACATATTTCCAAAAAATTCAAATAGAAAAAGATAAACCCATAGTCGCTTTAATCAGTCAAAACTACCTCAAAACAATAAATTATAATGATTTATTTGGATTAATTAAACAATACCCTTTATTCTGGATAATTCTTATTGGAGAAAATGCCGATATTTTAGAAGATGAATTTGATAATCTTTTGGAAGCAGAATCAATCAAAAATGACCATATGTTGAATGTAGTAACCACTAATTTTCAATTTAGTGATTTAACAATAGCGGATATAGAAGATATCTATTATGAATTTTTAATTTTCCCCTACCCAAATGGTAATTGCCAATATTTATCATTTTTAGATTTGAATCATACTAGTGACAGGAAAATTTTTAATTTCATCAAAGCACAGCTTAATAAAGTAACTTGGCAAGCGTAAATTGCCTCCCCTCATGATTTCTGTTGACTGTCCCTAGCTAGACCCATTTCTTTCCACTTAACTCAAAGGTGATATATGAAATTAAAAAGGTATATAACCATTTCATTTATATATTTATCAGTGCTTTTTATACTGTTTTTCATAGAACCTTGGATTGCGGAATTAGTTAATATGACCTTAACACTTCCTTGGGCCATTTTTGAAGAAAATATCATTACAGCCATAGGTCTGAATCTGAGTACTACTGTCGATAACATACCATATAGAAGATTGATTCACCTTGCATACAGTATGATTTGTTTCTTAATAAATATAGTGCTTATAAGCAAGTTATTATGCTTTTTTAAATCGCTAAGAAGTAAAGTCTGAATAGTAAATGTAAATCGTATCAAGTCCCAACATAGCTGAGAGGTCGTCTGAAACATTGTTTTCAGACGACCTCAAAATAAGAAATCGATTCACTTTTTCCTATCACATAGAAAACTTTTTCATCCGTCAAATTTAGCATTCACTTCATGCGGATTGATGCGGGCATTTTCTTCCTGTCCTAAACCGATCAGTTTGCGAAGCCGTGTCATGTAGGCATTGACATCCAAACCGCGTCCGTATCGTTGCGCCTCCCAAATGGTTTCTGCCAGTGCGTCCATCATGTCATGTTCGGCTCGTATCCAGTCGTTGTTATAACGTGCGCAAAGCTGCTGATGAATTGCCCGAATACCCGGTGGTTGGTCAATGGCTGCTTGCTCTTGAAGGGAAAGATGCAGTGACATATGCAAAAACGGGTTGCTCTCCCCGTCTTCCGGCAGCCAGTTTTTATCTAAATAGTCTTCAATGTTTTCAAGATAATGGGTATATTCGGGATGGGATTCGATGATACGGAGCGCTTTATGCTGAAGCGCATCCAGTTGCAGCGGGGCCAGGCGATGTTTCCAAACGTGTGCGAAAAATCGGCGGACATCGTGGGTGTTGACATCGTACATGATAAGAATGGGAAGTCTGTTGAATCGTCTGAGGAGATATTTTAGAGATTGAGTGAAACCGGAATTTTGGCAAATAATGGATTTGTAGCGAGGCAGAACCTGATAACAAGTTCTGCCTCGCTATATTTTGATTACCGCAAAACCCTTATTGATCCACAAACGCGCGTTCGATTAGGTAGTCGCCGCGTACGCCGGTTTTCGGGGAGACGGTCAGACCGAAATCATCCAGAACTTTGCAGGTGTCTTTCAGCATGGCAGGGCTGCCGCACAGCATGGCGCGGTCGTCTTGCGGGTTGATTTTGGGCAGGCCGATGTCTTCAAACAGTTTGCCGCTTACCATCAGGTCGGTCAGGCGGCCGTGGTGTTCGTAGTCTTCGCGGGAAACGATCGGATAGTAAATCAGTTTTTCTTTAACCAAGTCGCCGAGGTATTCGTGTTCGGGCAATTCTTTGGTGAAGCGGTCGTAATACGCCAAATCTTTTTTGTAGCGCACGCCGTGTACGAGGATGATTTTTTCAAATTGCTCGTAAATTTCAGGGTCTTTGGTGATGCTCAAGAAGGGGGCGATGCCGGTACCGGTGCTCAACAGGTAAAGGTGTTTGCCGGGATTCAGGTCGCCGGCAACCAAGGTTCCGGTTGGTTTTTTGCTGATTAACACGTCGTCGCCGACTTTAAGGTGTTGCAGGCGGCTGGTCAGGGGGCCGTCTTGGACTTTAATGCTGAAAAATTCGAGGTGTTCTTCCCAGTTGGCGGAGGCGACGCTGTATGCGCGCATCAGCGGCTTGCCGTCCACCATCAATCCGACCATGACGAATTGGCCGTTTTCGAAGCGCAACGATTCGTCGCGGGTGCAGGTAAAAGTGAAATACGCATCCGTCCAGTGGTGTACGGACAATACTTTTTGGGTATTGAATGCTGCCATTTGAGTTTCCTGTCGGTAAATCCGTCTGAACACGCGGGTCGGGCGGATGATGGTTTTAAAAGGGTTTTCAGACGACCTGTCTCGCCTGTGAATAGATAATGCCGAATTAGAGCAAACGCGCAATTTTAAACGAAAATATTTATCATCACAATGTTTGCTGTCTAGCAGAGGTCGTCTGAAAACTTTTCAGACGACCTCTCGGTCAACGCATTACTTGTCTAAGGTTTCACGGATGATTTCTTTAACGGCGGCTGCATTGTTCGGCATGACTCGGACGCGCTGCGGCAGGTTTTCCAAACCTTCCAGCGCGGCGGGGCGCGGAATGGCGACATCGCCGACGGCTTCGCGTATGGTCGCATCGAATTTCGCTGCCAACGCGGTTTCCAAACACACAACCGTCTCCCCTTCTTCGCGCACTTCGCGGGCAACTTTTACGCCGTCGGCAGTGTGCGGGTCGATGAGTTCTTTATCTTGCTCATAAACCTGCTTGATGGTGGCGAGGCGGTCGGCGTGGGTGGATTTGCCGGAGGTAAAACCGTATTTGCCGCCGACTTTTTCCAAGGCAAACTGCAAGTCAAAGCCCTTGCCCGCCGCCACTTCCGCCCACAGCGTATTGATTTCCTGAGGATCACGATCCATCAGGTCGAACACGAAACGCTCGAAGTTGGAGGCTTTGGAAATGTCCATAGACGGGCTGGAGGTAACATAAGTATGCTCGCTGTTGCGCGGGCGGTATGCACCGGTTTTGAAAAACTCGTCCAATACATCGTTTTCATTGGTCGCAACAATCAGGCGGCGAATGGGCAAGCCCATTTGTTTGGCGATGTGTCCCGCGCAAACATTGCCGAAGTTGCCGCTCGGCACGCAAAAGCTGACCTGCTCGTCATTGCTTTGCGTTGCCTTGAAATAACCCGCAAAGTAATAAACCACTTGCGCGACGATGCGTCCCCAGTTGATCGAATTGACCGTACCGATATGGTATTTTTCCTTGAACACGGCATCGTTTTGCACCGCCTTCACAATATCCTGACAGTCGTCAAACATGCCCTTCACGGCGATATTATGGATATTCTCGTCTTGCAGGCTGTACATCTGCGCACGTTGGAACGCGCTCATTTTGCCCTCGGGCGAGAGCATAAATACGTTCACGCCCTTTTTACCGCGCAAGGCATATTCCGCAGCCGAACCCGTATCGCCGCTGGTCGCGCCCAAGATATTGAGTTCCCTGCCCTTTTTGTTCAACACATATTCAAACGCGTTGCCCAAAAACTGCATCGCCATATCCTTAAACGCCAGCGTCGGGCCGTTGGACAAGGCTTGGATTTTGATGCCGTCGGACAAAGTACGCACAGGCGTGATTTCCTTAGTACCGAACGCCGCTTCCGTATAAGTACGGTTCAAAATATCGTGCAAATCGTCCGCCGGAATATCCGTTACAAACAGGCTCATCACCTCAAATGCCAGTTCCGGATAGCTCAAACCGCGCCACTTGTCCAAAGTCTCGCGGCTGACCTGCGGATAACGCTCCGGCAGCATCAAACCGCCATCGGGCGCAAGCCCCATCAACAAAACCTCGCTAAACGGTTTATGCGCCGTCTCGCCGCGCGTACTGATATATTTCATGATTTCTTCTCTATAAAAACAAAAAAATTGTTGATCCAAACAGGAAGCCCGCCTGCGAACCATCCCGCAAGCCGCCCTATCCCGACCTTAATCCACTATAAACTTTCAGACGACCCCGATACACAGAGGTCGTCTGAAAAACATTATCTATACAAACGCTTGAAACAAGCATTGACGGTTTTCACCGTTACCGACGCAATCGCCCGATCGCGCGAAGAAGGATTCAAAACATCCATCAACTCTTGCGCAGACACCTGATTCGGCGCTTCCTCGCTCGCGCAGCCGCAGATTTTGTCTTCCCACTCGCGCTGTTTGTCCGCGCTCATCGTCAGCGCGATCAAACGCCACTCATTGCGCTTGTTCAATTCCGAACGGCACTGATGATCGACCGCCATTTTCACCACGCTGCCGCCGATACCCGTACCGCCGCCCAAACCGCCGAACGACGAATCCGAATCATAAGCGCAACCGCCCAACAACGCCGCCACAGAAGCAACGGCAACCATCTTTTTCATATTCATAGCCATCCCTTGCCGCAAGGTCGTCTGAAACGCCCCGCAAAGTCTTTAAACAAACGCGTATTATACCGTAAGCAGTGTGAGATGGGGGATTGGGGAGTGTTGGGTTATAATTTTGGGTGAGCTTTGAGAATCTTTTAAAACGAAGGGATGTAATAATGATGAAAAAGCGAAAATTACATATTCAGCTAAAAACACATGATAACAAAAAAGAGAAAATACATAGTATTTCTAACAATCGAATTAAAGAACCCACATCACCCGAGATAAAGCAACAAGCACAAGTTGATTTAAAAACAAAGCAAACTGATTATATAGATGTAATTAATAAACTAACAGGCATTTCAGTTACCATAGGTATCGTAACAGGAGGTTTTTTAGCCTATACATATCTAGGGAATATTAACTATCTAAGTATTTTTCCTGACACCATAAACAATCCATCAAGCTTAGTAGCCTCAGCAGTATCTTTAGGTATAATTTATCTGTTATTCACCCTCCCGTTTGCTACATTATATTTTATTAGTCCTTTTGATAAAAAAACAGATGAAAAAGGTGGAAAACAACTTGAAACAATTAAAGATCCTATTTCTATCTTAAATATTATAAATACATCACTACTAGTATTATCAATAATAGCTATATTTTATTTAATTATAGAGAAAATTTATGATTTTTTTAAGTTTCCAATATTCTATGTATCATTCTTAATCTTACTAATAATATTTCTTTTATATATTAACTTTTCATTTGCAAA
The DNA here is from genome assembly GCF_001808875.1 of Neisseria sp. HMSC064E01. Classification (NCBI taxonomy): domain Bacteria; kingdom Pseudomonadati; phylum Pseudomonadota; class Betaproteobacteria; order Neisseriales; family Neisseriaceae; genus Neisseria; species Neisseria sp. HMSC064E01. Next base: position 15,021 of record NZ_KV794924.1, on the reverse strand, counting down.
ATTATATAAAAAGAATAACAAAAAAATTACCTTATCAGAACCTATTTTTTCTTCTTTTCTAGTTTTAATGACTATTTCAGCCATGCCATCGCAGTATTCCAGGGAAAAATCAATTTTATATTTATTAAATACTGTCCGCTTCATTGAAACTCCCGCAAACTCCTCCTGGTATTTATTACATAATAATTTCCAACCAAACAATGGCATTAGAAGAGGTGATTTGCTCAAGTTAAAACAAAATTTCAAATGTTCTTCCCTTTCAGAAAAAGAAAAAGTAGAAAAAGGCATTATCTGTTCTTCAATCCCTGAACAACGCAACAACGCCCTATACGGCTACATGGCTTGGAACTTAGGCGACACTAAGGTCTTCTGCCCTCCAACTGCTGAAAATAACAAAGGAAAAGAAGAAGCTTCAAAATTAGCTAAGGAATGTATCGTCATCAGCGGGAAATCCCTACAAATTTTGAATGAAAATTATATTGATATTATGCCCAAAGAGCGTTAATCCCCCTTTTCAGACGACCTGCTATAATCCACGTCGTCTGAAAACCTTCTTTCACGGAAACCGCCATGTCCGACCTTTTCACCCGCCAACCCGATGCGCCGCTTGCCGAACGCCTGCGCCCGCATACGCTTGATGATGTTATCGGGCAGCAGCATTTAATCGGCGAAGGCAAGCCGCTGCGTGTGGCGGTGGAAGGCGGGAAGCCGCATTCTATGTTGCTGTGGGGGCCGCCGGGCGTGGGCAAAACGACGTTGGCGCGGATTTTGGCGCAGAGTTTCAATGCCCAGTTCCTGCCTGTTTCCGCCGTGTTTTCCGGCGTGAAAGACATACGCGAGGCAATCGATAAGGCTGAAATTGCTTTGCAGCAGGGACGCGCGACGATTTTGTTTGTCGATGAAGTCCACCGCTTCAACAAGGCACAACAGGACGCGTTTTTACCTCATGTCGAAAGCGGTTTGCTGACCTTTATCGGCGCGACTACGGAAAACCCATCGTTTGAAGTCAATCCCGCGCTGTTGAGCCGCGCGCAGGTGTATGTTTTGCAATCCTTGTCTTCAGACGACCTCAAGAAACTGATTGCCAAAGTGTTGGCCTTGCCCGAATACCGGGATTTCACGATTGAAGCCGATGCGCAGGAGCTGCTCGTCAATACCGCCGACGGCGATGCGCGCAGATTGTTGAATCTGCTGGAACAACTTTTACGCGCCGCCGACACACGTCGTCTGAAAAACTTAACCGCCGAATTTCTCGCCGACAGCTTGGGCGCGCAAATCCGCCGTTTCGACAAAGGCGGCGAGAGTTTCTACAACCAAATCTCCGCCCTGCACAAATCCGTGCGCGGCTCGCATCCCAACGCCGCGCTGTATTGGTTCTGCCGTATGCTCGACGGCGGCACCGACCCGCGCTACCTCGCCCGCCGCATCGTGCGCATGGCGTGGGAGGACATCGGGCTTGCCGACCCGCGCGCCTTCCAAATCGCCAACGATGCCGCCGCCACCTTCGAACGCTTAGGCTCGCCCGAAGGCGAACTTGCGCTGGCACAAGCTGTGCTGTACCTTGCCGCCGCCGCTAAATCCAACGCAGGCTACAAGGCATACAACCAAATGCGCCGCTTCGTCAAAGAAAACGCCAGCGACGAAGTACCCGTCCACCTGCGCAACGCCCCGACCAAGTTGATGAAGGAATTGGGCTACGGACGCGAATACCGCTATGCCCACGACGAACCAAACGCCTACGCCGCCGGCGAAAGCTATATGCCCGACGGCTTGGACGAACCCGATTTCTACCAACCCGTCCCGCGTGGGCTGGAAATCAAAATCGGTGAAAAGCTGGAATGGTTGAAATCGCTGGATGAAGAGGCGTTGGATAAGCAGAAGTAAATGGCATGGATAAGGTTTCAGACAACCCCAAAGGTCGTCTGAAAATCCAATCATCGAAAAGAGAAACCGGATTACCATCAAAGGAATCCGGTTTGTTTTATTCCAAACTTAGAAATTCATTCTCACACCCACGCGGACGGAGCGGCCAGGCAGCGGTGCGATGTATTTCAGCATGGAGTTTTGCGGACGTGCGGTGCGGTTGGCAAGGTTGCGCGCATCGACAAACCATTCAGATGTTACCTTGCCGTGTTTGAGCGTATGGCTCAAATACGCATCCCACATGGTATAGCCGCCCAAAACTGGTTCTTTGTAGTTTGCAGCCATATGACCGGTATGTTTGGCAGGACGGTAGCGCGTCAGGCTGCTGCCCACTTGCCAGCCGCCTTTGTTCCATGTCAAACCTGCTCCATAGCGGGAAACGGGCATATTGGGCATGTAATAGCCGTTGTTTCGGACGCGGCTGCCGTGTTCTAAGGAAGTGTTGCGCTCGTCGTCCAAATCGGCGCGGTTGTGTACGAAATCACCGAACAAACGAGCTTCCAATGTGCCGTATTTGTTCAGGTCAAGCCACTGATTCAATTCCAACTCTAAACCGTGAAGCTGGGTATTTCCGGCGCGCCAATATTTGGTCGGAAGGCGTTGGCCGCCATCGTGTGCCGCATCGACCAAGAAGGCATAATCTTTGAATTGGGTTCTGTACCAGCTTGCGCGAAGCCGTCCGTCTTTCCAACCGAATTCGCTGTTGAATTCCCAAGTTCTAGCGGTTTCAGGACGGAGGACATCGACCGCCCAGTGTGATTCGGCAGCCATCAGGGCATAGTGATCGCCGCCTGCGTACAACTCATTGACTTCAGGAGCGCGTTGCGAACGGCTGTATCGTGCGCCCAGCTTCCAGAAGTCAAACAAATCGACGCCTACACCGGCATGATAATGGTTCAAGCTGTATTTCAGACGACCCCGCTCTTCCAAACCTTTGACTGTCGAGCTGTTGCGCCCAGGTTTGTAGTCGCCGATATCGACCGAGTGGCGAACCTGTCCGTGCCGCCAGCCCAACGAAGCATCCCAGTTTTTCCACTTGAAGTTTTCCAACGCGAAAATACCGTATTCTTTGCTGTCGGTATCAGGCAGGTAAGCATAGTTTCCGGTACGTTTGCCGTTGATGCCGGAAGATTCAGTGCTGCGTTGTTTCCAGTCTGCGCCCATTGTGCCTTTCAGCCAAGAACCGGCTTTGTGGTTGAACTCCAAACGGCTTTGGAAGGTTTTGCTGTCCAGCGTTTGCATTTTGGTGTCGCCCAAATATTCGGCGGTAGGCGTTTGCGTATAAGCAGCTTGGAACTTGATGTTCTCTATCCACGGAGCCAACGGACGGTACATGGCTTCAGCCTGCCAACGGGTTTGCTGGGCGCGCACGGAGGCATACTCGCGTCCGGTTTTGTTAGAAGAGCCGCCATGATGATTGTGTCCGGCTGAAGCAAAATTGTAATAGCCGAATCCGGCAATGCCTGATTTGCTTAAGAAGCGGCTGACCGACAAACCGACGTAGCTGCGTTCGCCTATATGGCTTAAACCGAAAGCAAAGTTCTGATTGCTCAAGTCGCTGTTTTTCAGACGACCTTTTTCAACAGGCATATCGTCCTTCATGGCATTGACGACCTTAATCCTGCGATCTTTGCTGCCGTCGTAAAGCGGATTTTCTACCCAATCGCCCCAAGATGGCTTATTCACTTTGTACAGCTCAGACTCGTCAGGCTCCGACCCATCGTTATAGCGTTTCCACTGGGCGATAAAAGCCGGAATATCTTTCGCGACATAACGGAAATGGCCTTTATTTAAGGTCTCGCTAATGTCCGGAGTAACCTGACATGCCCACATCAACCGCGAGCTGTAAATATTAGAAGGATCGTAGCAGGCTGCCGGCTTGGAATCGCCGGGGATGCGGTAATCATCCGAATGGGTGTCCGCGCCCGACAAATGCCAAGCCACATTGCCTACCTTACCGTTTAATTTGAACGCGGCGACGCGCGGCGTATTGTAACCGCCGCTCACTTCCACTTTGCCGTTGACGTCTTTTTCAGGCAGTTGGCTCGCAATCACGCCTGTATCGACATCGACCGCACCGCCAATCGCATTACCGCCATACAGCACAGAAGCCGATGATTTCAAAATGGTAATTTTTTCCGCCATAAACGGATTCACCATCAACGGCAAATCAGGGCTTAAAGAAGAAGCGTCCGAAATACCCAATCCATTTTCACTGACATACACACGCGAACCGCTCAAACTGCGGATTTGCGGCACGCCCGTATTCGGACCATAAGCGTTGTTTTGAACGCCGGAGACTTGTTCCACAGTCTGTCCGAGTGATACGGCGCGTTTCGTCTTCAGATCATTCGTGGTCAAGACCTCCCCGTCTTTCAGGTAGTCTTTTGCACCAGATTGCAAACGCCAGTTGTTAGAAGGTGCTTTTCCACTAACCTTAACTTCAGGCAAATCCACCTGCTGAACATCATCCGCGAACACTTGTCCTGAAAAAACAGCCAAAACAGCACACAACATTTTATTTTTATTGAAAAAGATAGTTTGCTTCACCATTCATCCTTTTTAGATAACACATCACGAAAGGCGATATGATATATCATTTTCTTTACCTAGAATGCAGGTAACTTTATCTTTCTTTAGGAACTTTGATTTTTGTCAATAGTTACAAAGTTTGTATTATTATGAATGTATATAAATATAAAGGATTATTGCAAATATACATATCAGCCTAATTACCACACTCTATCGGCAAAATTTTCCATCGCTCTTTCAGTACGATTCAGTACAAACCTGACCATCGTTTTAAGATACCGAAACCATTCAAAGACAAACTCTGCGGCTATCGAATTGCAGCAGCCACGTTTTTCAGACGACCCTCCCTGCCGTATAATGCCGTTTTCTGTTTCCGCTTCCCAAACGACCATCATGACCGAATCCATCCGCCTCCCCGCCGCCTCGCTCAAACCCGCCACCGTCGCTCTGCCCGGCTCTAAAAGCATCAGCAACCGCACCCTGCTGCTCGCCGCTTTGTCCGACAATACTTGCGAAATCCATTCCCTGCTCAAATCCGATGATACCGACCGTATGTTGGAAGCGCTCGATAAACTCGGCGTTGAAATCGAATATCTTGCCGAAGGTCGTCTGAAAGTACACGGCACAGGTGGACGTTTCCCCAATCGGACTGCCGATTTGTTTTTAGGCAACGCAGGCACGGCTTTCCGTCCGCTGACCGCCGCGCTGGCCGTTTTGGGTGGCGATTATCATCTGCACGGCGTGCCTCGTATGCACGAACGCCCTATCGGCGATTTGGTCGATGCGTTGCGGATTGCCGGCGCCGATGTCGAATATCTCGGCAACGAACACTATCCGCCGCTTCATATCGGCGAGCGCCAAGACCACGGCGAGCGCGTGATTCCGATTAAAGGCAATGTGTCCAGCCAGTTTCTGACCGCCCTCTTGATGGCGCTGCCGCTGACCGGACAGGCATTTGAAATCCGTATGGTCGGCGAGTTGATTTCCAAGCCCTACATCGACATCACCTTGAAACTGATGGCGCAATTCGGCGTACAGGTTGCCAATGAAGACTACCGCGTCTTCAAAATCCCCGCCGATGCCCGCTACCATGCGCCCGAACATCTGCACGTCGAAGGCGATGCTTCCAGCGCGTCCTACTTCCTCGCAGCCGGCTTGATTGCCGCCACGCCCGTCCGCGTTACCGGCATTGGCGCAAACAGCATACAGGGCGATGTCGCCTTTGCCCGCGAGCTGGAAAAAATCGGTGCGGATGCGGTTTGGGGAGAAAACTTCGTCGAAGTCTCGCGTCCGAAAGAACGTGCCGTCCAAGCCTTTGATTTGGATGCGAACCATATCCCCGATGCTGCCATGACCCTCGCCATCGTCGCGCTTGCCACAGGACAAACCTGCACGTTGCGCAACATCGGTTCATGGCGCGTCAAGGAAACCGACCGCATCGCCGCAATGGCAAACGAGTTGCGCAAACTTGGCGCAGAAGTCGTCGAAGAAGCCGAAGCGATTCACATCACCCCGCCTGAAACGCTGACGCCCAACGCCGTCATCGACACTTACGACGACCACCGCATGGCGATGTGTTTCTCGCTGGTTTCATTGTTGGGCGTACCCGTCGTCATCAACGACCCAAAATGCACTCATAAAACTTTCCCGACTTATTTTGAAGTGTTCTCATCACTGACCGACGCGGTTTAAAGCGGGAAGACGTTTACCCAAACAAAAAGGTCGTCTGAAAAGCATCCATTGCATTTCAGACGACCTTTGCGTATTTGTCTGAGGGATTTACTGCTCTTCCAAGCGTCCGTCGTGCATCAGCATGACCCGATCGAAGCGGCCAGCCAATTCGTCATCATGTGTTACCACAATCAGACTGGTATTCAACTCAGACTTCAGGTCCAGCATCATATCCAGTACATTTTGCGCATTTTTACGGTCCAGATTGCCCGTCGGTTCGTCAGCAAGCAGGCATTTCGGACGCGTCACCAGCGCGCGGGCAATGGCGGCACGTTGGCGTTCGCCACCGGAAAGCTCGCTGGGGCGGTGCTGTATGCGTTGTTTCAAACCCGCTTTTTCCAACATTTCAACTGCACGCTGTTCTGCTTCGGCTTTTTTCATCTTACCGATTAAAAGCGGCATCATGACGTTTTCCAAAGCGGAAAATTCAGGCAGCAAATGGTGGAACTGGTACACAAAGCCTAAATACTGATTGCGCAACAGACCCAGTTGTTTCTGTCCCAACTGACTCAAATTCTGCCCCATCAGTACCACGCTGCCGGAAGTCGGTTTATCCAAGCCGCCCAAAATGTGCATCAATGTCGATTTACCGCTACCGGACGAACCGATAATGCTGACGCTTTGACCTTCGAGCACTTCGAGCCTCAACTGATTCAAAACGTTGACATTCAATTGACCGTCTTTGTAGCTTTTGCTGACATTATCGCATTTCAAAACTACTTTATTCATAGCGTAAAGCCTCCGCCGGTTGGGTTCTTGCAGCACGCCAGCTTGGATAGAGCGTAGCGATAAACGACAAAATCAGAGAAATGCAGGCAATCAGCACAACATCATGAACACTGACGTCACTCGGAATATAATCAATGAAATAAACTTGTGATTTGATGAATTGGAAACCAAACCAACTCTCTAACTGTTTGACAATACTGCCCACGTTCAAAGCCAGCGTGACACCGCTAATCACACCGGTCAAGGTACCGAAAAAGCCGGCAAATACGCCCTGCACCATAAAAATTTTCATAATACTGCCCGGGGAGACGCCCAAAGTCCTCAAAATGGCAATATCGGCTTGTTTTTCCGTAACCGCCATGACCAAAGAAGAAACCAAGTTAAAGGTGGCTACGGCAACAATCAGCAGCAGAATGATGAACATTACCCTTTTCTCCATTTCTACGGCCTCGAAATAACTGCGGTTGGTATAGGTCCAATCGCGCAACCATACTTCTTCTTGCAGATTTTTCGGCAGCAGTGTTTCGGTAAACGACGGCGCATTGATCGGATCGGCAAGTTTCAATCTCAAGCCTGCCGCATTTTCATCCAAGCGGTACAAGACTTGGGCATCTTTCATGTGCGTCAATGCCAGAGTAGTGTTCAATTCATAGATTTTGGTTTTGATCAAGCCGACAACTTTAAATTGTTTCAGACGAGGTACGACACCGGCAGGTGTCACGTTGCCTTCAGGCGTAATGACCGTGATTTTTTCACCAACCTTTACATCCAAAGACTCAGCCAAATCTTGTCCCAAAATAATATCGAATTCGCCCGGCTTCAAATCATCAAAACTGCCCACAGGCATTTCTTTACTGTATTCAACGATATTTTTTTCTTCATTAGGCAAAATCCCGCGGATTTGAACGCCTTTCACCTCACCCGCATTTGCCAGTAATGCCTGTCCGGAAACATAAGGTGCCGACTGAAGCACCTCTTTGCGTCCTTTGATAATCTCGCGCAGGCTCTCCCAGCTTTTACCGTTGCCGTTATCGTAATAACCCATTTCGGCATGAGGAGCCACTTTCAAAAGCTGCCCGCGTATGTCTCTCTGAAAGCCTGCCATGACTGACAATACGACAATCAAAGCCATCACACCGAGTGCAATACCCACAATAGAAATGACGGTGATAAACGACATGAAGCCATTGCGTTTTTTTGCCCGCAAATAGCGCAGTCCTATCCAAGTTTCTAAAGAAGCCATTTATATGCCTCATCCGTTTGTCAAAAAACGCTTATTGTACCGTAAAACCGACAGGTCGTCTGAATACGCCGAAACGACCGAGAATAGAGACATCGCAATTTGTAAACCAAAGTCTTCTTATTCAGGGCTACCGTAAAATCGGTCGAAAAACTTGCACAATCATCTATTCGGCCTTATTCTGAAATCGCGGTAAAGCTTACCGCCATCAAAAAGGAAAACCATTAATGAACATCACAAAATTCTTAGCATTATCCGTTGCCGCTGCCGGATTGGCATTCAGTGCAAATGCGTATGCGGCTAAGGAGATTAAAATCAGTTCGAACAATACGTCCTATTCCGCTGCCGACGTGCAAAAACTTGCCGCAACCGCAGTCGGTATGGGTGTTAAAGAACCGGTTAGCCTGACCGCAGGCAGCGGTGTCGTCACCGTATCCGGCAGCAGCGCCACCAAATGTGCCTTCAAAGTAGGCAGCGGCGATACTCCGCAAATTCAAGGCGTAAGCTGCAAATAAACCGGCTTTGTTTGAAATAAGGTCGTCTGAAATGCGTTTTCAGACGACCTTATTGTTTATTCCTTGACTGCACGCCTTTCATAAACGGCCTGCGCCAAAGTTCCTGCATCGACATATTCCAACTCTCCCCCCAAAGGAATACCTCGGGCAAGGCGGCTGACTTTGTATGGAAGATTTTTAAATAATTCCGCCAAAACATACGCCGTCGCATCCCCTTCGGCGGTAAAGTTTGTTGCAATGATGATTTCTTCGACATCAGCATTCTGCAATCTTGCCACCAGTTTATCCAATGCAATGGCGCTTACATCCATCCCTTGCGCGGGACTGATTTGCCCCATCAGCACAAAATACAAACCGTCATGGCAATTTGCGGTTTCCATATTGGAAACATCTGCCGGCATATGGACGATCATCAGGCGGCGTTTGTCGCGCGACTCGTCAGAGCAGATATCACACAAACTCCCTTCGCAAAATGTGTTGCACATCCTGCAATGCTGGACTTGCTTTAATGCGTATTGCAAAGCATCAACCAACTCCTGCGCCTGCTCGCGCTTGCTTTGCAGCAATTGATGCGCCATGCGCTGCGCGGATTTGGGACCGACATTGGGTAGAATTTTCAAGGCATTAATCAGCCGCGTAAAAGCATCGGGAGCTTTGCTCATGGTATTCAGACGACCTCTAACCGAAAAACAAGGAAAATCGGGATGTGTATAGTAGTGAAATCACTATATAGTGGATTAAATTTAAATCAGGGCAAGGCGACGAAGCCGCAGACAGTACAAATAGTACAGCAAGGCGAGGCAACGCCGTACTGGTTTAAAGTTAATCCACTATATATTGATGGGGCAAGAAAGGCTGATTATATAATGAAAACGGTCGGATTTTCTCCGACCGTTTTATTCTGTTTAAGCCAAGCGGGCAAACATGTTTGTCATCATTGCCGCCCGCTTGTTCATCAACTGCTTACTCTGCCGAATTATCGACTTTTTGCGCACCTTGCTCGCGCTTGATTTCCTTGCTGAAATAACGCAGCAATGCGTCAAAAATGTTGGCTGACTGCTGTTGCGCCAGCATTTGTTTGGCAGCAGGCACTTGGGAAGCAATATTTTCCGGCGCTGCAATGTTCTGCACTTCAACAATTACAGGAGCCGGCATGCCTTCCAGCAGCATGGCGTATGCAGGTTTGCCATTTTGCGGACGGGCTTTAATCAGTTCGTTGTACGCTTCGGGTGCCATGGTCCGGCGTGCATCTTGCGCACTCAATTTCGATACTTCCGACCATTTCAAGTCAACTGCCTTGCCTGCCTTCAAAGCCTCGATGGCTTCTTTGGCTTTTTTGTCCGCCAGTTTTGCAGCCTCGCTACGCAGATAAGCCAAACGCACTTCTTCTTGAACATCAGCGAAAGGCGCGGTTTTTTCTTCCCTGACTTCTTTGACACGAATGACCCAAACTGTATCTTTGTCCATGGAAATCAAATCAGAATTGTGTTTTTTCTTCAACACATCTTCACTGAACGCCGCATTAATCAACGCATCGGGCAAACCTGCTGCTTTACCATTGGCTTGAGTCAGCCAATCTTGATCCAAACTTTCAAGTTTCAGATTTGTTTTTTTAGCGACATCCGCCAGGGAGGTCGGCGTATTAAATGCTTCTTCAGAAAGCTTTTCTTTTGCCGAATTGAATTCTGAAGCGGCTTTTTTCAGCTTCAAATCGGCTTCAATACGGGCTTTTTCATGTTCGAAAGAGACTTTGTCTTCAATATTCAAAACTTGGACGATATCGTAACCGACCGGCGTTTGAACCACATCGCTGATTCCGCCTTTAGGCAGCGAGAATGCCACGTTTTCCAAATCCGTACCCAAGCCGCCGTCTTTTGAAAGATAGCCTAAGTTGCCGCCTTTGGAAGCAGATGTGGTGTCTTTTGAATATTTTTGCGCCAGCGCAGCAAAATCGGTCGGCTTGGCTTTCAGCTCTGCCGCAACTTTGTCTGCTTCGGCTTTGATTGCCGCGCGTACCGTTTCATCAGCATCTTGGGGAACCGGGAAGAAGATATGGGCAATTTCACGGCGGGGCGAAAGATGGGGCGCCTGCTCGTCAAATGCTTTTTTCACTTCATCTTCGCTGACGGTCTGTTTGTCCGCCAAATCTTTTGCACTCAGGGCGATGTATTCCAATTTCACACCTTGTGGAATCAGATAATCTTTTTTGTGCGCCTCATAGTATGCCTTCAACGCAGCATCATCGACTTTTACTTGAGAAACAAAGGCTTCAGGATTGAATGTTACCGAACGGATATCGCGGGTCGCCTGAGTTAGCTTAACCAGTTGCTCCGCTTGCGCATCGCTGATAATCGCACCGTTTTGCACCAAATTGATTAAACTTTGCAACGCATAACGCTCGCGGATATTGGCAACAAACTGATCTTCCGTCATATGGCGCTGGCTCAGGAAGTTTGAAAAGATTTGTTGGCTGAATTTACCGTTTTGATCGTGAAAGGTAGGATCGTCCACGATCAGTTGTTTCAGCTGCTCTTGGGAAACTTCCACACCCATCAGTTTGGCACCTTCCTTCAGATAGGCGCGTTGAACCAAAGATTGGAATACGGCTCCCCGCGACGGGCTTTGGCCTTGAAGCTGCTCTCCTTGCAACTCATTATTCAAAGAATACTCACTGATTTTTTCATCCCCTATTTTGACGATAAAATCAGAACCGGGCGCAGCAACCGTGCTGACACCGAAGCCGACAAAAGTCAGCGCAATCAAACCCAACAAAATCTGGGCTGGAGTTTTATATTTTTCAACGGTATGGAACATATTATCTGAAGACGTAATGGTTAAAATAGCAAGCGCGCATTGTAGCGCGTTTTGCCTTGTTATGCACTCTTGGCAGAACGATAGCCCGACTTATTTTTCAGACGGCCCTATCCCGCCGTATCGTGTTATTTTGAAAAAATTTCTTGATAGTTTTCTTCGGAAAAGCCGACGAAAAACCGCCCTTCCTTTTCCAAAACCGGCCGCTTGATGATGCTGGGCTGTTCCGCCATCAATCGAACCGCGCCATCGATAGTGGCGGCAGCGGCTTGAGCTTGCTCATCCAGCTTGCGCCACGTCGTACCGCGTTTGTTCAACAAAACCTCCAAGGGTATCTGCTCCAACCATTTGTTTATTGTTTCAACTTGCGGCGGACTCTTTTTGAAATCCACAAATTGAAAATCAACGTCATGTCCTTCCAACCATTTGCGGGCTTTTTTCACCGTATCGCAATTGGGAATGCCGTATAACTGAATCATCTTGAACTCTTTTCCTTCTTAATTCTAAATGACCGCCATTTTATCTGATTTTCCTTTTAATCAGAACAAAATGGGTCGTCTGAAACCTTTTCGGACGACCTCTACATGCTCTTCCCAAGTTTGAACGGCTTTTTTCATCAAGCATTTGTTCTTATAATATCGAACTATTCCATTGCTACCCGACAAAGGATTCCACATGCAAACCCGCCTGCCATTTTTTGGTGTCGTCCGAGTCAGCGGGGAGGACAGAGCCTCCTTTCTTCACGGCCAATTATCCAACGACATCAACCATCTGAACGAAAATACCGCCTGCTATGCCACTTACAACACCCCGAAAGGGCGCGTGTTGGCAAATATGATCGTCCTCAATCGCGGAGAGGATTTGCTGCTGATTATGGCGCAGGATTTGACCGAAGCCATTGTCAAACGGTTGCGCATGTTTGTCCTGAGAGCCAAAGTCATCTTTGAACCGCTGCCCGATTTTGCCGTTGCAGGCGAGCTGGACGAAACTGCCTCACCCTCTCCCGCAGCCGAACCTGCCCTATCCTTTCCTGCCCAAGCAGACAATGGGGTATACACCATTACCCTGCCCCATTCAGGTCGTCTGAAAATCGGCGAAGCCGGGCTTCTGCCCGAATATGACGCGGCAGCCGAAAACGCTTGGAACCTGCACGAAATCCGCAGCGGCTACGCTTGGATTTCGACGGCAACCAAAGAAACTGCCGTTGCCCAAATGCTCAACCAACACATCATCGGCGGCGTACATTTCAAAAAAGGCTGCTATCCTGGACAGGAAATCATCGCCCGCGCCCAATATCGCGGACAAGTCAAACGCGGGCTGGCAGTTTTGCGGGGCGATTCGTTGGAAGCCGCAGGCGTTGCCGTTCAAAACGGAGGCGAAGAAGCCGGACAAATCATCAATACCGCGCTGACCGATACCGGCAGCCTGAGTCTTGCAGTTATCAAATTTTCCACAGCACACGCCGATTTGACCGATGCCGACGGTAATGCTTTAAAACAAGAAACCTTGTTCTTTACAGTGGATGCTTGACGCGCAGCGATAGCGTAATTAAGTGTTAAGTCAGTCCGCTATCTCTCTGCACACGATAAAAAGGTCGTCTGAAAACGCAACATAGACACTCCCGGCGTTTTCAGACGACCTTTTTCAATCCATCCTTATTTCTGCCAATACGTTTTCACGTTCACAAATTCATACAACCCGAATTCAGACAATTCCCGTCCGTAACCGGAAGCCTTGACGCCGCCAAAGGGAAGGCGCAGGTCGCTGCTGGTGTGGCGGTTGATAAAGACCGAGCCTGCTTGGATTTTTTCGGCAAACGCCCAAGCGCGGCGGGTATCGGCGGTATAAATGCTGGCGCCCAGTCCGTAGGGGGTATCATTGGCAAGGGCGACGGCGTGTTCCTCGTCCTTCGCCCGCAAGATCATGGCAACCGGCCCGAAAACCTCTTCATTCCAAACGCGGCAGTCGGAATTCACTTTGTCCAACACGGTGGCAGGGTAAAACCAGCCCTTTCCTTCAGGAATGAAACCGCCCGTCAAAACTTCTGCGCCGTGTGCGACTGCGTCCTGTACTTGAGTGTGTACGTTTGCGCGCAAGTCTTCGCGGTGCAACGGGGCAAGTTTGGTCGCAGGGTCTTTGGGATTGCCCGTTTGCAATTTGGCGCATTCGGCAAGGAACAGGGGAATGAAGCGGTCGGCAACGGCTTCGGTTACGACGATTCGTTTGGCTGCGTTGCAAGACTGACCCGCGTCGCGGAAACGCGAATAACAGGCTTCGACGGCGGCACGTTCGAGATCCGCATCGGGCATGACGATGAAGGGGTTGCTGCCGCCGAGTTCGAGGACGGTTTTCTTGAGGTGCATTCCCGCATGGGCGGCGAGCAGGCGGCCGGTCCGCGTCGAGCCGGTAAACGCCATCGCATCGGTGTCTTCAATGGCTTTCAAGGTATCGTCGTTATCCAACCATGCGCCAATTAACGGAAGGTCGTCTGAAACCAACTCCAACAGCGCAGCGCTGACCCGCGCAACACTGGGCGCAGGTTTGACGGCACAAGCATTTCCCGCGCACAGGGCTGGAATGGCAAAACGCAAAACCTGCCAGACAGGATAGTTCCACGGCATGACGGCAAGCACAACACCCAACGGCTCAAAACGCACCTGGCTGAGGCTCGCCTGCGTGGCAATGGTCTTATGCGCCAGCAACTCGGGGGCAAGGCGGACATAATATCGGATGAGTTCGACCGATTTATCCAGTTCGGCACGGCATTCATGCAGGCAGCGCCCGACTTCTTCACAAACCATTTCCGCAAGCCGCTCCTTGTTTTGCGCCAAACGCTCGGCAAAGGCTTGCAGCAAAGCAGTCCTCCCGGTAACGCCCAACCGCGCAAACGCCTGCTGGCGCAACTTCAACGCTGCCAATTCTTGTGCAAACTCTGCATAACCCTGCGCAGGACGGCGGCAAAGGGTTTCGCCGGTATAGGCATTGATGCTGTGAAACATGGTTCGGCTCCTTTGTATGTCAGTTTTATTTTAGGTCGTCTGAAAAACAAGGTATGTTTTCAGATGACGTTTGTTCGTCAAAGAAACGCGATTATATAGCAAACTTATATAACTCCATGCAGTCCTTTCTAAATAGACAACTTGAACGAAAAAGAATTTATGTAACTCGATAATCACTCATTAAAAAATAATCGAAATATCTAAAATAAACCTAAAAAATAATAAAGGTCGTCTGAAACCCTGTTTCCAAGGTTTTCAAACGACCTTTCATCGTCAACACAGATTACAGGATGCCATTAACAGCTTCTTCCGCGGAAACTGTCTTATCAGCAAATGTAAACTGAGCATACTGATAATTCTTACTGCTAAAATAGTTCTGGAGACTGACCTGATCATCTCCGCCATAAGCCTTGACGACCAAATCATTACCCGAACGGCTGAATACCGCATCCGAGAATACTGCATTCTCAAACAACAACGTATCGGTATGTTCCAGCAGGCTGCCGTAATCGGAAACCACATCCCTGCCGTGACCTTTCTC